>CALFYR010000071.1 GCA_937954195.1 uncultured Dehalococcoidia bacterium | reverse complement strand
CTTCGGAGACGTCCATGGAGATTCCGCGCAGGACTTCGAGCTTGCCGAAGCGCTTATGCAGGTCGATGACCTGGAGAAGTTGCGAGTTGCGAGTTGCGAGTTGCGAGTGGGTAATAGTTGGGGTCGTCACCTGGTGACTCCGAGGGAGTTTCGAAGGCCGGCTATGATGCGGCCCGTTTCGGTGGACATCACCTGGAGTTCGTCGAAGGTTGAGGCGTCCAGGTATCCCTGGTCGAGAGCCACGTAGAGCTGAGCGCGTACTTCGCCGCAGGAACCCTTGGCGATGGCGAGGAAGTGTGCGAAATCGGCCTTGCGTCCTCGTTCGAAGCCCTCGGCAATGTTCGAGAGCACGGAAACGGCCGCCCGCCGGACCTGGCGCTGGAGATCCCAGTCGCGGGAGAACTGCTCGGTGCTTGTAATCTCATAGACCCGGGACGCCAAACTGCGGGCTCGTTGCCATGCAATCAGTTCTTCGAAACTTGAGATCTTGGCCACTGTTACGCTCCCGATGGTTGGTCGCGACACTCTACTCGCAACTCGCAACTCGCAACTCTCTAATCCCTCGCGCGGATGAAGAGGAGGCGGCGCGCCCAGAGCCCGCGGTTGGAGTTGCCGTAGCGGTCCTCGCCGAAGCGGGCTTCGAGCCATGCCTGAACGATGCTGGCCAGCGTAGTGAGCACCAGGTACCAGAAGCTGATGATGATGAGCCATTCGAAGTAGCGAAGCGTGGACGAGTACTGGAGTTTGGCGACGAGGAACAGTTCGCTCACGGAGATGGTGGAGACGAGTGACGAGTTCTTGAGCATGGCAATGAACTCGTTGCCGGTGGGTGGGATGACGACGCGCAGGGCCTGGGGAAGGATGATGCGCCGCATGGTGGTCGGGTAGGTCATCCCGAGACTCTTCGCTGCCTCGGTCTGGCCGGAATCGACGGACTGGATGCCCGCGCGGACGATTTCGGTCATGTAGGCGCCTTCGTTGATGGCGAGGGCGAAGATCGCCGTCTGGAGGGCGGACATGCGCCCATCGGTGGGGAGCCATTCGGGCCACACCTGCGGCAGGGCGAAGAACCAGAAGACGATCTGGACGAGCAGCGGCGTGCCGCGGAAGAACCAGATGTAGAACAGCGCCAACGCCTTGAGGGGCCATGCCCGCGCGAGCCGCATGAGCGCGAAGAAGACACCGAGGGCGATGCCCATGGCCATCCCGAAGACCGAGAGGCGGACGGTCATCCAGATGCCTTCGAAGACGATATCGGCGAAGAGGTTTTCCCCGATGTAGCCCCAATCGACTGCGAGCAGCGGCATGCGGTGGTTCCCCGGAGAACCGCGGGGAGGGGCCGCTGCACCCCTCCCGGCCGTTCATGTGGCTAGTCGAGTGCGCCGGCTTCGACGCCCCAGTAGGCGAGGATGTCGTCGTACTGGCCGCCATCACGCATCGCATCGATGGTGGCCTGGATGGCGTCGCGGACCTCGGTGTCGTCCTTGCGGACGGCGATGCCGTAAGGGCCGGTGTTGTACTGGGCGCCGACGACCTCGGTGCCATCGACCTGCGATGCACCGTAGGCAGCGACCGGGTAGTCCATCAGCGCGGCTGCGGCTCGGCCGGAGCCGACCGCGGCGATGGTGTCGGTGTTCTGCTCGAAGGTCTGGATGCTGATTTCTTCGTCGCAGGACGCGTTCTGCTCATCGGCCTCATCGATCTGGACGGTGCCGAGCTGGATGGCGACGTTCAGCCCGCAGAGGTCTTCGAGGGATTCGATGCCTTCCGGGTTGCCTTCTTCGACGAGGATGCCGGAGCCGGCAACCATGTATTCAACGAAGTCGACCTGTTCGGCGCGCTCCGGCGTGACGCTGAGCGACGACATGATGATGTCGGCCTGGCCGCTGGTGAGGGCCGGGATGATGGCATCGAACGGGGTGTTCTGGACGTTCGCCTCGACGCCCCAGGCTTCGGCGATGCAGTTCGCGATATCGACGTCGACGCCGATGGGATCGTTGGTGCCTTCGCGGACGAACTCCATGGGCGCGTAGCTGAGGTCGGAGGCGACGGTGAGCGTGCCGGCATCGCCGATGCGGGCAGGCGCTTCGACATCGAGGGCGGAGCAATCGACGTCGGCCGCGACGAGTTCGCCGCCGCCATTCCCGCCGTCATCTCCGTTGTCGTCGTCATCGTCATCACCGCAGGCGGCGATGACGAGCGACAGGCTCGCGAGCGCTGAGAGCGCCAGATATGGGACTTTCCATTTTCCTTCCAACATCGAAAGAAACCCCTGTGGAAATTCGAGCGAATCGTCGCACGTGGCGTTAACACGGAGAAGCGTCCGCGGCGACCCGAGCCCGGAGACGGCCAGATTTCACGCGCCTGAAATGGGGAGTGAGATGGTGATGCTGGTTCCCTGGCCCGGCCGGCTCTCGATGGAGAATGCGCCGCCGGCTTTGGTCGCCCGTTCCTCCATGGAGCGGAGGCCGAAGTGGCCGGGGAAGTCACCTCCCGGGTCGAAGCCGCGTCCGTTGTCCCGGATGGTGAGGGTGAGCGTATCTGTGTGCGTCAGCGCGAGGGTGACCTCGGAGGCCTGCGCGTGTTTGGCGATGTTGTTCAGCGATTCCTGGGCGATCCGGTAGAGCGCTTCCTTCGCTTTGGCGGGGATTAACGGCTCGTCGCAGAGGGTGACGGTGACGGCGAGGTTGTGGCGCGCCTGGGCGA
>CALFYR010000070.1 GCA_937954195.1 uncultured Dehalococcoidia bacterium | reverse complement strand
TCGAGGTAGCCGCATTCATCGGTCACTGTCGAGATGCAGAGGGGGAAAGGCAGCGCGTCGGCGTCGGCCCAGGCGATCTCGACCACCGGCTGCTGAAAGACCGGATCATAGCCCGGCGTCACACGGGTGAGACGGACGGCGTGCCGGTGGGTTGGGTCGGCGTCGCGCCGGGTTCAGGTTCAGGTTCGTTTCCGCAGGCGCCAAGGAAAAGGCTAACGGCGAGGAGCAGCGCTGCTACAATCGCGGCGGCGGGGTAGCTCGGGGAGCGGTGGCGAATGGCCATACGTTCGGTGTTCCTGGGAGCGGTGGTGTTCGGCGCGCTGATTGGCGCGCTCGTGGCGGGATCGCGGTGCGCACTGCGCGATTCGGCTGATACTCCTGAGGCGACCCCGACCGCCCGGCCCGGATCACCCGAGGCGACGGCCGCCAACTTCGCGGATGCCTGGATACGCGGCGATTTCAACCAGCTTTACCTGCTCCTCTCGCCGGCTAGCCAGCGGACGTTCTCCATCCAGATAGTGGAAGACACCTATCAGGACTTCGCGACGGAACTGACGCAACGGTCGCTCGTGGTGGCGGTAGGAGACGCCACGGAATCGCTGGCGACGCTCAACGTTCAGGTGGATACAGCCTATTTCGGCGCCATCGAATACACCACCACGCTTAACCTCGTGCCGGGCACGGGCGGGTACCAGGTGGAGTGGGTGCCGGCCACGGTCCACCCGGAAATGGTGAACGGGCGCATGTTCCGGAGCACGATCGAGCGGCCGGTTCGGGGCACGATCTTTGACCGCAACGGCGCGGAACTGGCGGTGACGCGGGATGTCCGAAACCTTGGACTCAACAGGAGCCTGGTCCCGGACCGGGCGGGGCTGACCACCGCGCTGCTCAACTTCGGGTTCTCGCAGGAACAGATCGACGCCGCGTTTGATTCGCCGTTTGCCGCGAACGCGCGCGTGCGGGTGGGCGACATCCCCGAGGAGCGAGCCCAGGAAGCGAACGACATCCTTCGTCCGCTGCCAGGCGTGATCATCTACTTCGAATCGCGGCGCGTTCACCCGCTGGGGCCGGCCGCCGCGCATGTGGTTGGCTACACGCGGGAGTACACAGCCGAGGAACTTGCCGCCCGCGCCGGCGAGGGCCTGCGCATCGGGGACCGCCTGGGCGCTATCGGCCTTGAGGCGTCACAGGAAGACGTGCTCGCCGGCTCCGTGGGCTCCCGGCTGGACATCGTGGATGCGGCGGGGAACGTTGTCGAGACGATCTTCAGCAGGGAGTTCGTTGCGGGGCAGGATGTCCACACCACCCTCGATTCGGCCACGCTCGTTGAAGCACATCAGCGGCTTGGTGAGCGGGCAGGGGCCGCTGTCGTGATCGACCCCGTGACCAATGACGTGCTGGCATTGAACAGCTCGCCGAGCTTCGACCCCGACGCCTTTGAGACGAACGACGCCGCAGCCCTGGCCGCGATTACCGCTGACCCGAGGTCTCCGCAGGCGAACCGGGCGACCACCGGGCTTTATTCGGCGGGTTCGACCTTCAAGCTCGTGACCGGCGCCGCCGGACTGGTCTACGGCGGGTATGAAGTCAGCGACCGGTTGGAGTGCGGGGCGATCTGGTACGGAGTGGACCCGCCCAGGCGGAATTGGGAGGGCAGCCAGGGCCTGCTGACCATCGCCCAGGGGCTTATGCGCTCATGCAACCCGGTGTTCTACGAGATTGGGCTGACCCTTTACGACACCGATAACCTCCTCTCGCAGATGGCCCGGCTGTTCGGGTTCGGGACCGCGACAGGCATCGTCGGGATCGGCGAGGAGGAGGGCCTGGTGCCCGACGCGCTCACCAAGCGCGACCGCACCGGTGAACCGTGGTACCCGGGTGACGAAGTGAACCTCGCCATCGGGCAGGGAGACCTGTTGATCACGCCATTGCAGCTGGCCAACGCGTATTCGACGTTCGTGACGCGGGACCTGCGCGTCCCGCGGTTGCTCGCAAACGCGGAGGCAACCTCCCGCGGCCGACTCCCCCTGACCGACCAGCAGTGGGCGCACCTCGACCTCGGTCTGCGCCTGGTGACCGGGGAGGGCGGCACTGCCCGGACGGCGTTCGCGCTGGCCGGGTATACGAACTTCAGCGGCAAGTCGGGCACGGCCGAGGACGCGGAGGAGCAGCAGCATGTGTTGTTCGTGGCGATGTCGCCTTCCGCGGGTCCGCGCGCGGTCGCCGCGGTGGTGCTGGACGATGGCGATTCGGGTTCGATTGAGGCAGGCCCCATTGCGCGGGATATCGTACTTGCGGCGCTGAACTGAGCCGGGCCATCATCCCCGACATGGCGACCGTGCTGACTGACGGCGACCTTACGCTTCGGCCGTTCGAGGCTGGCGATCTTGGTGAACTGGTGCGCATCCTGCAGGATCCAACGGTCGCGGAGTGGTGGGGTGACTACGACGCGGTCCGCGTTGATGAGGAGTACGGCGAGGGCGCGGATGGCGACACCGTGGTCTACCTCCTGGATGTCAGTGGGGAGGTCGCCGGATTCATCCAATACGCCGAGGAAGACGACCCGATGTACCGGCACGCCGGCATCGATATTGCGATTCGTGAGCAGTTCCAGGGACGCGGGCTCGGCCCGCGTGCCATCCGCTGTGTGGCGCGGTACCTGATAGACGAGCTTGGGCATCACCGGCTGACGATCGACCCGGCGGCGGCCAACCGGAACGCCATCCGTGCGTACGAATCGGTCGGGTTCAAGCCGGTGGGTCTGATGCGAAAGTACGAACGCGGCCGCGACGGCACCTGGCACGACGGCCTGCTCATGGACCTGCTGGCGGAGGAGTTCGCGGGTTAAGAGGCTGGACGCACGTGGTACGGTGGTGCCATGCAACTCCCGGGCGGCAATCAGCACCACATCCCCGACCCGACGCTCTTCGATGCGAACTATGCGGATGCCATGAACGCGGAGCGAAGGAAGGCGCACGGGCTCGTGTGGCGAGCCGAGATGCTCGTGCTGGGTGTTGTCGGCGCGCTCGCACTGGTGGGCATCGCGGCCTGGCTGGTCTGGGGTTAGCGCCCATGGAATGGAAGCCCGATCCCGCGACCATGACGGACGACTACACGGAAGGCGCCGTGCGGGATCGCCGCGCGGATGCAGGGCGCAGCTACGGGCGGGAACTCCTGATCG
>CALFYR010000069.1 GCA_937954195.1 uncultured Dehalococcoidia bacterium | reverse complement strand
CGAGCGCCGTGCGAGCTTGCGCGCCTCGGCCTGGCGGGCTCGTTCAATACGGCCCGTGGCCCGGGGTGCCGATTCCGTTTGTGCCATTCTTGGTTACTCCTGCCCCGGTATGCCTTCGCTAACCTTGAGGTCCCACGGGAAGACCAGGTCCTGGCCCTGTCCGCGGAACGCAGTCCCTACGAGGGTGAGCACGCCATAGGAGGCGACGAAGCCACTGAAGAGCGCCAGCAAGGCGTCCCGCCGCGTCACGATCCAGCCGAGCCGCCACATCGCATAGATCATCAGGCAGGGAAGGCCAACGATGACCGCGATCGGGATCGCCTGCTCAACCAGCCAGCCCGGGAAGTCCAGGTTCTGGAACGCCGTCGGGCCACTCGTGCCCGTCCCATCCAGGATGCGCAGGTTGAACGGCAGGTAGGTAATCTCGCGTGACCAGTCCGGCCATGGGAGCTGCTGCTGCAACGCGCGTACGTTCTCCAGGAAGCGGAACGTATCGCCGCCCGAAACGGCGAAGTAGTCATTCAACCACGCCGCGATCTTGCCCGAGTCCCAGAAGATGAGGAGCCACGTGCCGACGAAGCCGATGATGGCGCTGACGATGGTCAGCTTCACGGCGCCTTCGGTGCCGAACCACACGCCCTGGCCGTCGTTATCGCGATCGAAGTACGGGAACGCGCCGAGGATGATGAGCCAGACCGTCGGGATGATGATGCCGGCCATGGCGGCGTTCATGTGGAGCAACAGCTCCTGCAGGTTGAGCAGGTACCACGGCGCCTTCGAGGGGTTGGGTGTCACGTCCGCGTTCGCCTGGTCGAGCAATGGCGCGTTCATCACCGCCGAAAGGAAGAAGAGCGTCACCGTGAACAGGAGCGCCGAGATGAACTCGACGAACACCAGGTCCGGCCAAACGAGTACTTCCTCGTCCCGGGCGCGCGCCTGCGGGCGCGCTACTGGCCTTGCTACGACTGCGGTTGCCATGCTGTCCCTCTTGCCAGTTGGTGGACCCGCGCCTTAGAGCGGGCGGGCCAGGCCGCCATCCCGGCGAATTCGCCAGAAGTGGACAGCCATGAAGATTGCGGCCAGCAGCGGCAGGCCGATGACGTGAAGCGTATAGAAGCGGATGAGCGAGTCCGGGCCCACTTCGAAGCCACCGAGGAGCCAGAAGCGCGTCTTCGGGCCGAGCACCGGGGCCGAACCCGCGATGTTCGTACCAACGGTGATTGCCCAGAACGCCAGCTGGTCCCACGGGAGCAGGTAGCCCGTGAAGCTGAGCAGGAACGTGAGCACCAGGAGAATCACGCCGACTACCCAGTTGAATTCACGCGGCGCTTTATAGGCGCCTGTGTAGAACACCCGCATCATGTGCAGGAACACCAGGATGACCATCGCGTGGGCCATCCAGCGGTGCATGTTTCGCATCAGCTGCCCGAACTGCACCGTTGTCGTGATGTTCTGCATGTCCAGGTATGCCCGTTCGACGCTGGGCACGTAATAGAACATCAGCAGGATGCCGGTCACCGTCAGGCCCAGGAACATGAAGAACGAGAGGCCACCCAGGCAGTAGGTGTGCGTGATCTTCACGTGGGTGCGGTGGATACGCGTCGGGTGAAGGTGGAGGAACACGTTCGTCGCGACCACCAGCATCTGGTTACGCGGCGTGTTCGGGTAGCCCGTGCGGAAAATCGACTTCCACACGTAGTTGTGGAACATCTTGTCGTAAATCTTGTCGGCCAACGATGGCTTTGCGGGAGTTTCAACGGCCATATGGGTTACCTCTGCCACCAGTGCCCGAAGGCGACCAGGATGCCGAGTGTCGCGACGATGGTGATCGAGACGAACACGAGCTCCAACGTCTCGGCGAAGTCATGTGGAAGATTTGCCCATTCCAACCGGCCTGCCTCCCCCTCGGATTCCGGGCGCACCGTCCCGGGGCCCGCGGACTTTGTGAATCCCGTAGCAAGGCGTGTTATACCATCGGCCCTAACGGCGATCAAACCTCGACACGCCCGTTAACCCGCCTCGCCCATAGGTATTAGCGATTGTTGAACCGCGTTCTCTGATTGGGAGTGGATGCCGGCTCACATCCCTGTGCCTCAGGCGCGGGCCACCTTCTTCGGTTTGCCGCGCCGGAACCGCATCCGCGCGAGCCCGCGGATGTCCTCCATCGCGGTGCTGATGATCTTCACTTTGGTGTCCTTGTCTTCGACCCAGCGCACCGGCAGCTCGCAGATTTTGAGTCCAGCCTGTTGGGCAAGAATCAGCATCTCCGTATCGAAAAACCACATGCGGTTCTCGATGTACGGGACGGTCGCCTCCACCGCCTTCCGGTTGAGCGCCTTGAACCCGCACTGGGCGTCGCTGATCTTCAGCCGCGGGAACGTCATCCGGATGAGCGCCACGTAGCCCCGGCTCGTGATCTCCCGCTTCAGCTGCCGGTCCGTCTTCGAACCCTTCGCCAGCCGGGAGCCAATCGCCACGTCGCATCCGCGCTCCACCACCATCGCGACGAGTTCGGGGAGATGAGCGATGTCCGTGCTCAGGTCCACGTCCATATAGGAGACGACGTCCGAATCGCTCGTCAGCCACGCCTCGCGCAGCGCGAGGCCGCGGCCCTTAACCTCCAGCACGAGCGCCTTCACGCGCTCGAACCGCTCATCCAGGGATCGGGCGAGTTCGCTCGTCCCATCCTTCGAACCGTTGTCGGCGATGACCAGCCGCCAGTCGTACTGGGGGTTCTTCTCGAACAAATCCAGCGTGGTCATCACGCTCTGCTCGAGGACCTTCACCTCGTTGTAGACCGGGATGACCACGTCAACCCGCGGCAGCGGCGAACTCATGCGCGCATTGTCACGCCCCCGCCGCCAAATGCGCCATTACCGGGGCCCCGAGGCCGCGCCCGGGTGGCGCTAACCTTCGTCGGCGGTTCAGACTGCGGCCCACAATCCACGACTCACCGGCTGGAGCGTCTCCAATGACCATCGAATCCATACGCGTCACATCCACCACCAGCTACGAAGACGGGCGGTCCTGGGGCAACTCCGGCCGGTACGAAGTCGTGCGAGGCACCGCCACCGTCGCCCTCGACCCGCTGGCGCCGGCGAACGAGCGCATCACCGACATCCAGTTCGCCGAACGTGGCGCCGATGGGAACGTCCGCGCCGAAGCCGATTTCGTCATCCTTCGGCCCACCAGCGCGGAGAAGGCGAACGGCGGCCTCTTCTTCAGCGTCGCGAACCGTGGCAACGTCACGCTCCCGTTCGGGCTCGGACCCGCCCCGGACCTCGCGTCGCTGTCCGCCGGGACGATCCCATCTGGTGAAAGCCTCCTTCTCCACGGCGGCTGGACCATCGCATGGTGCGGCTGGCAGTTCGACCTTACGCGTGGCCCCCGCCAGCTCGGCATTACGGTCCCCCAGGCGTACGAAAACGGGAAACCGATCGCCGGCGACTTCCGCATCGAGCTTCGCGCCCCGGCCGACTCGTCGTCGCTCCGCCTGCTCGACGGGACCGCGATCATGGCCGGCCGCACGCAGCCGGTGTATCCGCCGGATGGCCTCGAACAGCCCGGCGCCACGCTGACCGAACGCGAAGCCCCCGGCGCACCGCGCATCCCGGTGCCGCGCCACCGGTTCGCGTTCGCCCACGTAGTCGATGGCAAGCTCGAACCGGATGGCTCGCACATCTGGATGGAGGGCGGCTTCAAGGCCGGCCACCTCTACGAACTGGTCTATCGCACCGCCTACTGCCCGGTCGCCGGAATCGGAATGGCCGCCACCCGAGACTTCGTCAGCTTCCTCCGCCACGACGAGCGGGCCCGGGATCTCGGCGTCGCGCCGATTGACCGGACCATCGGCATGGGCGTCTCCCAGACCGGCCGTTGGCTCCGCCAGTACCTGCACGATGGTTTCAACGCCGACGAAGCGGGAAACCGCGTTTTCGATGGGCTCTTCATCCACATCGCCGGGGGACGCACGGGCGAATTCAACCACCGCTACGCCCAGCCCAACGAGGCGCTCGCGGCCGGCTTCGGCGATCTCCCGCCACGCGCGTGGGACTCCTCAAGTGGCGGGCTCCTCGATAGGTCACGCGCCCAGGGCGTCGCGCCGCGCATCTTCTGGGTGAACAGCGGCTGGGAGTACTGGCGGGGCGACGCCTCGCTCACCCATATCACGGCCGATGGCTCCGCCGACATCCCGAACCCGCCCGAAGTGCGCTCCTACCTGATGGCGGGGCTCGACCACCTCGGGACCCAAACGGCGATGGCGCGGCTGCTCGGCATCGCGAACGAACCAACCGGCGTCGACCCGTCGCCGCTGACGCGGGCGCTGTACTCGCACCTCGATGCGTGGCTTTCCCGCGGTATCGAACCGCCTGCGAGCCGGGTCCCGT
>CALFYR010000068.1 GCA_937954195.1 uncultured Dehalococcoidia bacterium | reverse complement strand
CGCTCTAGCCACCAGAAACATCAGTATCGCGCTAACCTGGCGTTTCGCGCAAGGGCCCCGGACAGGTTGCCCAGAATCCCCGGGGAGTGCATCTTGCTTGCCCCATGAGGTCGCTCTTCCTCCTCTTTCTTGGCGGGCTGTGCGGGGTCCTTGCCACCGTCCTCATCTTCACGATCGATCCGTCGTTCGAAGCTGGCGAGGTAGAAGACGGCGCCGGTGGCGGCAACGTGACCCTCGCGCTGGATGAGCAAGCACTCGCCACGATCGTTGAGCAGGAACTGCCCGAGTTACCGGCTTTCGCCGAACGACCCAAGGTTGAGGTACGCGTAGAACGCACCGGGTTCGTCCGCGTGGAGATTGGTGTCGGCGAACTGGGTGTTGGCGTTCGCTCCTCAATCCTTCTCAACCCGAACATCGTGGATGGCCAACTGCAGATCGATGTTGAGTCGGCGTCATTGGGCCAGCTCGCCCTGCCCGAACAGGTAGCCGAACTGGTCGAAGCGCCGATCCAGGCCCGCCTGAACTCACTGGCGGAAGGGTTCGAATACCGGCTGACATCGATCCGGACGACCGACCGAAAGCTCACGCTCGAAATCCTGATCTAGCGTTAGATACCCGTGCTGACGCCGATCACGCGGCCGATACTGAACGTCACGACCGCTGCCGCGAGACCGAAGCCGAGCATCCGCACACCGGAAAAGAGCACGCTTCGGCCGGTGTAGAACGTAATGACCGCGCCGGTGAGGAAGAGCCCGACGCCGCTGGCCGCGGCACTTGCGGTGACACCGACGGCTCCCGAAACGAAAAGCCAGGGAATGACCGGAAGAATGGCGCCAATGCTGAACGTCAGGAATGACGTGACCGCCGCGACCCACGCCTGTCCGGATTCGTCGCCAGACATGCCAAGCTCTTCTCGGGTCAGGGTCTCTAGCGCCCTGTCCTTATTTCCGAGAATTCGTTCGGCGGTGGCGCGCGCCTCCGGCGGCTGGAGACCTTTGGCGCGGTATATAAGGGTAAGCTCCTCGAGTTCCTCCTCCGGCATGAACTCAAGTTCCTCTCGCTCGATCTCTACCTGGCGCTCGAACGCCTCTGTGGAGCTTCGCACGCTGACCCATTCGCCAAGCGCCATGCTCAGAGCGCCGGCCAGCCAACCGGCCACGCCGGAGAGCAGCACGAATTCGCGTTCCGGGCCTGCGCCCGCCACGCCCATGACAAGACTCAGGTTCGAAACGAGGCCGTCATTCGCACCCAGGACCGCGGCCCGGAGGGCGTTACCGTTAGCGCCGGTGTGCCGGCCCTCGATTCGTGCGATATCCGCAGCGCCGGTCCCCGGTTCGCCGCTGATTTCACGAAACAACCTGGCGTGGGAGCGTTCGTCGGCAGGCAGGTTGGCGGCGACCGCTTCCGGCTGATCGTCGTACATGGTGGTGGCGGCCATCTCCATGCGCGTGACGATGGGGCTGACGGCGCCAGTGCCGAACCTGCGCGCAACCCAACCCAGGAATTTCACCTTGAACGACGGGCGGAAAGATGGGATGGTGCCGCCCGCTTCGCGGATCTTCTCCTGCCACAACGCGAGGTGGCGCTCCTCGCTCTGCGCGAGCCGCTCGAAGACTTCCTTGAGGTGGGCGTCGTCCTCCGCATCTGCCAGCAGGCGGTAGAGCGCGGCGCCGTCGGTTTCGTCCTTGAGGTTGGCGGTGTAGCGCTTGATATCAGCCGAGCGGTCCGTCGTCGTCATCTCGTCGAGTCTAGGAACCCGCCCGGCTGGTGTGCCTCAATCGCCGCTAAGCGGCCGTGTTAGCCGCGGCTCACTGCGGCCATGTGTGGTGGCGCTAGCTCAGCCGCACCAGCGTCCGCCCACGCACCTTGCCCGAGAGGATGGCCTGGCACACTGCCTGCACGCCTTCCAGGTCCGTCTCCACCGCGATGGAATCGAGGAGGCCACGGGGCTTGAGGTCGGTACCCAGCCGGGCCCAGATGTGCTCGCGCTTCGGCATCGGGCACATCACGGAATCGATGCCCAGGAGGTTCACACCCCGCAGGATGAACGGAAAGACGGTGGTCGAAAAGGCATTGCCGCCCGTGAGTCCGCTGAGCGCGATGCCGCCGTCGTACTTCATGCTTCGAACCAGGTACGCCGTGGTCGTGCCACCGACCGGGTCGACGGCCCCGGCACAACGCTCGCTTTCCATGGGACGGTTGCTTTCGGCGCTCACTTCCTCGCGGGTAAGGATCTCCGTGGCGCCGAGTTCGCGCAGGAAAGCGTGCTCGCTCTCCTTGCCTGTGCTTGCGGCAACCGTGTAGCCGCGCTGCGCGAGCATGTTCACGGCGGTGCTTCCAACCCCGCCGGTGGAGCCTGTCACGATGACCGGGCCCTGTCCCGCGGTGAGGCCGTTGTGTTCGAGCGCTTCCACCGACATGGCGGCCGTCATGCCGGCCGTCCCGAGCGCCATCGCCTCTTTCGTCGAAAGCCCCGCCGGCACCTTCATCACCCAGTCGGCGGGGATGCGGGCCAGTTCGGCGAAACCGCCGGGGTGGGCCACGCCGACATCGTACCCCGTGACCATCACCGCATCGCCCTTCGAGAATCGCGCGTCCGCGGAATCGACAACGCTCCCGGCAAGGTCGACGCCCGGAACCATGGGATAACTGCGGATGACCCGGCCGTTCGGGGTGAGCGCGAGGCCATCCTTATAGTTGATGGAGCTCCACTCGACGCGAATCGTCACCTCTCCAGCGGGGAGGTCCGATTCATTGAGTTCCTTCAGGGAAACGGCAAAGTCCTCGTCTTGCTTTTCGACAACGATTGCGCGGTAGCTCATGCGGGGTGCTCCATGGGTAGTAAGGCTGTGCTCGAAGCCTGAACGGCGGGGGCCCCAACCGCAAGCTTCGCGCGCGTATACTTCGGGCCCCTCACCCAAATAGAGGTTGCCCATGACCGCCGTAGCCGAACGAACGCTCGCCAGTGACCTGCACGACCTCGTGTCCTCCGAACTGAGCCGCTGGAAGGTGCCCGGGATGCAGGTCGCCACATGGAACGACGGGGAGGTACGGACCGCCTCGTTCGGTACTGCGAACATCGAGACGGGACAGGCCGTGACCGATGGCACGGTGTTTCAGATTGGTTCGATTACGAAGGTCGTCACGGCGACGGCCGTCATGCAGCTCGTCGACTCGTGGAAGCTCGAACTTGATGCGCCGGTCACGCGGTATCTCCCGGACTTCCGGCTCTCGGACGAGGCTGCGACGGACGCCCTGACCGTCCGGCACCTGCTGACACACACCGGCGGTTTCTGGGGCGACGACTTCACCGACTACGGGGTCGGCGACGATGCGCTCGCCCGGGCTGTGGCGGCGCTTTCGGGGGTGCGCCAACTGACGGCGCCGGGCGAGCTGTGGTTTTACTGCAACGCCGGGTTCCAGGTGCTCGGTCGTCTGCTCGAAGTGGCCCACGGAAAGCCGGCGGAAGACGTCATCCGCGACCGAGTGATCAAGCCGCTTGGCCTGGAGCGATCGACCTTTCGCGTCGATGAGGCGATCACAAACCCGGTGGCCGTCGGGTACAACACGATTACCACGGACGAGCCCGAAGTCGCGAAGCCGTACGCGATTACGCGGGCCATGGCGCCGGCCGGGACCATCATTGGCACCGCAAGCGACCTGTTGAAGTTCGCGGCATTCCACCTGGGGGATGGCATGGCCGGAGAACGGCGGGTGCTGTCGGAGGCAGCGCTCGCGGCGATGCAGAAACCGCAGGTACGCGCGGCGAACATGGCTCCCAACTGGGGGCTTGGATGGTGGCTGCAGGATGCTGGCGGAACCCGCACGATCGGGCATGGGGGTTCGACCAACGGGCACCGCGCGCTGCTCACTCTTTGTCCCGAGCAGCGCTTCGCGGTCGCCATCCTGAGCAATGGAAGCCATGGCGCTGCCGCGTACCGCCACGTCGAACGCTTCTGCCTGCGGCAGTACGCAGGCATCGTGCGGGGAGATCCCGAGGGCGTTGCCCGAGACCAGGCCGTCCTGCAGACAGCGAGGGGGACATACCAGAACGCGAACGGCGAGGTCCGCGTTTCGGTCGAAGGTGATGGGCTTGCGCTTGATGTGATCTCTCGCAGCCCATACACGGGGAAGGAACAGCGGCTCCCTGTTCGCCACGCGGTGCCCGTGGGTGAGAACGAGTTCATGGTCACCGATACGGAGACGGAGGGTTCGCTCTTCGACTTCGTGCCGGGCAAGGACGGGTCTCCCAGGTTCTTGCGACTTGGCGGGCGTCTCTACCTCCCGGAAAACGGCCTGTGAGCGGCGGACCAGACCCGGGCCAGTTCACGACGAGATTTGCTTCGCCACGCGGTTTCAAGCAGGCATACCTCCACGAGGGAGCCGGCGGGACTCCCATCCTCTTCGTCCATGGCTGGCCCGAAACGAAGCGCATCTGGTGGCGCAACGTAGAGCCGCTTGCCGCCGCGGGGTTCGAGGTGATCGCACCCGACCTTCGCGGGTTCGGCGAATCGGATGTCGCTCCCGACGGCTTTCACGACGTCGCCTCCCACAGCCGGGATATGTACGCACTGGTACACGAACACCTCGGCCACGAGCGTGTCATCGTGGTTGGCGGCGACCTCGGGGGGCCGGTGATCCAGGACCTGTCGCTTCGCTACCCCGGGTTCGTTTCGCGGATGGTGCTGTTCAATTCTCCGCTTCCCTTCGACAAGGAGAAGATGGCCGGAATGAACACGCGCCCGGCTCGGGAGGCTTCGGACTACTTCGTGCGCCAGGGCACGGACGCCGATGCGCTCGCCGCGGAACTGGCCACTCCTGAGATGCGACGCCGGTACATAGCGACGTTCTACACCTCGCGGTTCTGGGGCCACCCGGGCGCATTTGGCCCGGAGGATGTGGACTTTATGACGGAGCCGTGGGCCGATGGCGCAAAGTTGCGCGCGAGTTTCGGGGCGTACGAAAGCACATTCCGGGCGGAGGCACGGAGCGAGCCGACGGCGATGGCGACGCCCAACGCAACGCCGACGATGATCCTGTTCGGCCCGAGCGACCACGTGCTCTACCCGGACTTCGACCGCATGGCCGCCGCAGTGTTCTCGAACCATGTTGGCCCGTTCCTGCTGCGGGACTGCGGGCATTTTGTGCAGTGGGAAGCGGCCCACCAGCTGAACAGCGCGATCATCGCCTGGTGCGGCCCTGACGAGGGTCGCTCCTAACGCCGGCGGCTCGCTCTCAGGAAAAGCAGGCCGGTGGCGACCGCCGCGCTCCCAATGAGCCAGAGGAGGAGCGACGCGCCTCCGGCCGCCGTGCCGCCATCCCCGGTGTCGGGGGGCAGGGGAGTGGCGGCCGGCCCGGGTGTCCGTTCACCCGCCACCGCGGTGATGCTCGGCGCCGGTGTTGGCGACCCGGGAGCGCCAGGTGTGGATGTCGCGGATGGAGTCGCCGTCGGGGGAGTGACTGCGGTGGTGGTCGCTGTGGGAGTCGGCGACGGACTGGCGCCCGGCTGTGGGCCCGCCGGGGTGCAGGCATCGCAGGCCTCGAGCCGTATGTTCCGGAACCCGAGCCGGGTAATCTCTCCCGCCGGGATTGGCGCTGCCGTCCGCGAGGCGTTCACCGCTACCCACCCGGCAACCGTGGTCTCGGTAACCGTGTACATGCAGCCAACCGCCGGTGGCAGGTCATCGAACAGCAATGTCCCATCCCCATCGGTGACGCCCGTCCGTGATTCGATACCGCATCCGGTGAGCGTGAACCGCCAGCCAGCGCCAGGCACCCCGGCAGGTGTATCGCTCGAGACTTCCGTCTTCGAAACTTCGATCCCGACCCTTGGTTGGTTGAAGAACGTGACCTCGCGGTGCTCGCCAAGGCCCGCCTCAACCTCGGCAACGTTCCCTGGAACGAGGACGCCGTCTTGCGCCGAGCCGACGACCTGCCAGCCGTCGCCGGCCTCCTCAGTGATGGTGTACGTTCCGCCCTTCGCGACCGTGAAGACGTGCTTCCCTTCGTCATCGGTCACCACGTCGAACGTGCCATCTGGCCCATCGATGGTGAAGTGCCAGCCGGGAACAGCCGGCTCGCCCGCGTCACGAACGCCGTCCGCGTCGTAATCCGCAAACTTCCATACCACGATGAGCCCCGTCCCCAGCACGGTCCCACACCCGCGGTTGTCGAAACGTACATACGTCGTTCGGCCCTTCTCGACGGTGAAGGGGATCGGTTCCGCACCAACGACTTCGCCGAGGTCATTGTCGGCGGGCGGACTGCCTGTATTCGCGGCGGCCCGCGTCTCGTAATCGGTCGCTAAAGCACCTGGTTCGCATGCAGTCTTGCCCTGCGACTCGAAAATGGAGTAGTCGCCGACCGGAACAAGGGGGAAGTTCGTCTGTGCCTGGCTCACTTCGCTGCCGCCGGCGGTCGCGAGCGAACCCGCTACACCCGGCGCCGTGGAGCTGAACAGCCATGTCTGTGGGGCCTCGGATTCGGCGGAGTCAACCTTGATAAGTTGGACCGAGCCGACGGCTAGGTTCACGAAGCACATAGTGACGGTCTCGCCGGGCATCACCGCTTCGGCGGTGACCGACTTGGTGCCTCCAGGTTCCGGCGAGCCGGGCGATGCGCCGTCGCATGAGCCGCGGAACGCACCGGCGTTCGCCCACCCAACCGGGATCGTTTCGCTGACCTCGATGGTGGAACCCGCGCTGGCGACCGGGACAAGCAGCTCCCAGCGGGACGCCGGCGTTCCGAATCGATCCCAGTCTGCGGTGATCTCCGCGTCATCGACGGTCACACTCACCAACGGCTCGTCGCCGACTGCGCCGACGTACACCTTTTCGACCACCACCCGCGCTACCAGGCGTTCGTTGGTAAACGTGATGACGCAGTTGGCGCCCGGAGCTACGTCGAACGTAATCGAGACTTCCAGGTGGAGCAGATGGATGGCAGCGACCAATTCCGATTCGAGCGCGCTGAAAAGGTCCTCTGGTACCACTTCGACGCATCCATCGCCCGCCACTTCCACGTCGGTCAGGTGCCAGCGCGCGTCAATCGTTTCGGTGACCGAATAGCGGCCGGACGGGACGGACTTCGGCTGGTAACGCGTCTCGTTGCTCTCAGTCGGGCCGGCCGGAACAAAAGGACCGAAGCTCTCAAGGATGATGGAAAGGGGGATATCGTCATCGGTAGCATCAGGGCCGCCGTTCGGCACGTACTGCTTCGTGGCGCTGACGGTCGCCAGCGGCTGGTTGCAGAACGTCGTGTACGCCCCATCAGCAGGCGAGGCACAGGCGACGGGTTCCCAGCCGGGCGGAACGTTTTCTGTCACCGCCTCCGCGTAGTGCGGCGGGACTGTGTAAGTCCAGGCGTATTCGCCATCGCCGAGTGCCGTTGGTCCGCTAACGTAAGTCCCGTCGGGGACATTGAGCGATGGGAGGTCGATATTCTCGTCGACTGCTCGACCATCCGGGACGTTCACGAGCCGCTTGACAATTGTAATGTCCTGCGGGCACTCGCTTTCGGCGCCGAGCAGGGTAATTGTTGGTCCCACCACGCCTGTCCACTCAGCTAGCACGCCAAACGCGTATTCGGCGGTGTTCGGAAACTGGGACGCGTTGCACTGCAGCGTTGGAGACGACAGCGGAGCTACGACGAAGGTTACCGACGCGTTCGAAGGGAGGGTGCACGAGGCTTCGAAGTTCGAACCTTCGCCGATGTCGCACCACGTGGTCAGGTGCCCGGGCGGGGTGGTCCCTGCGGTGCCTGGAAGGACCACCGCATCGAGATCACGGAGGTGGACGACAACGCCATCGAGCCCGCCCTCGGGGTTCGATACCGTGATGAGCCAGCGCACATCGCCGGGGTCGGTGACCTCTTGCGGGCCGTCGGACACGAGGGCCTTGCTGACGAGTGGCGGGGCGCAAGCCGTGATGTCGCGCACCTCGATGGCGACGGGCGTGCCCCCGGATGTGATGCTGAGCGGTTCGCCACTCGCGGTTGCTGAGACGAGGTGATTGGAGATTTCGCCGCCACCGCAGAGGGTGCCGGACGAAAGCGTCGCGCTAGAGATCGCGCGCGCCACCGTGACGGTCAGATCGGCCTCTCCGACTGTGCAGGTCAACTCGCCGAGCGCGACGGTGCAGGGCGGCGAACCCACGAGTTCGACATCGTCGTGCGCATCGGAAATGACAACCGTCTGTTCGGACCAGTGCTCCCCTGGTTGATCGATGACAATGTCCCAGTGCGCCTTGCCATCCACGACCGACGGACTGGCGGCAACCTTGCTCACGGTGGGCAGAACGACCGGGGGCTCGGCCGGCGTGAGCATGATGTAGAGGTTCAGGCGGCACGTATCGTTCGAAACCACCGCCTCGCCGTTGGTAGGACCTCCGCAGCTGTTGTCCCCGACCGTGAGTTCAATTTGAGTCGCCGGCGGGGCCGGGTCCAACCCGGGGATGAGCTGCGCGATCGGATAGCCGGGCGCGAAGGTGGCGTCGATCGGTGCAGCGATGGAGGGCGTTACCCGGATGACGGTGCCAATCGGAAAGTAGTTCAGGTCGGAACATTCGGCTGCGGCGAACGGGTCGGCGGCTGGCGCTTCAGTGTGCGTTTTCGTCGAACCGCCCGCCACCGTCCCTGCCGTGATGTTCTCGAAGAGAAGCGCCACCGTGGCAGTCTCTCCCGTGACCGCATCGCCGTTATCGACCAGGCGAGTACAGACGCGCGGGTGCCTGAGCTCAACCACCTGGATCGAAACGTCGGAAGCGCAGCCATTGTTGGACTCGTCCGACTCGGGCACGTTTCCGTTCGCCGCCCCTGTGGCATAGTCCACCTGGCAACCGCCAGCCAAATTTGTGTAGGTGCCTGGCGTATTCGGGTCCGCTGCTACGACGAATTGGCGCGATTGGCCCGCTGGAATGGTGAACTCGCCATCCGCGGTGCATGTGAGAATCCCGCCCGCCACGTCGCATGAAACGCCAGCAGGGCCTGAGGGTGACGTGTGGGAAATCCCGACAGGCAGTTCATCTCGAAGGACCACCTGACCGGATTGGAAGACGGCATCGGCTTCGCCGTTGTTCGTCACGGTCCACCGCCACTGGAATTCCTGGTCGGCAGTGATGGATGTGACCGCGAAGCCGCCCCTCGTGGTCGCTTTTGAGACGGCGAGGTCTGGGAGTTCGGGCGGTTCCGGGGTGGTGTAGTGGACGCGGACCTGGATATGGTCGACGGCGATGCCGTTTGCTCCACCCGTGTCGCACAGGGAACCGGGATCGGCGAACCGAACCTCAATCGCGAAATTCGAGTCGCTGAAGTCAGAGACGCGCCAACCGGTGTCACCCCAGAGGTCAGTCTGGCCCCCGACCTCTTGATAACTGTCGTCGTCGGCGGTCTTGGCGAGTGTGTTTTGTTTCTGCACGGCCGCCCACTTGGATGTTGTGCTCCCGCCGGGGCGACTGGCTCGCCAGACTCGAATGTCGAGGCGACACGTTGAGTTGTTGATGTTCCGCGTCCATGCATCGAACCGAACCTCGATGCCGGTGATCACGGCGTCTGTTTCGAATGTAAATCCGAAGTTTCCCAGCCCGTGTGCGGCACCATTCGTACCCGCTGTGGCGGCACTATCGTCTTGGTCAAAAATGTTCGCCGCGGAGGTGCCCCATTGGTTGGTTCCATGTGGGGCGTCGTCTCCTTGAGTCGTCGGTGACTTCCATCCAGTATCCAGAGTTGCGGCGGACCCAGTACTGGCCAATGCCAACGTGATAGCGCCT
>CALFYR010000067.1 GCA_937954195.1 uncultured Dehalococcoidia bacterium | reverse complement strand
TCGCGTGAGCGGCTCGGCTATCTCCAGGGATCGTTCAAGCGGTACTACCGCGCCCTCGCTGACCGCCTCGAAGCCGATGGCGTGACCATCCACCTCAACGCACCGGTCGAGGCCGTCGAAACCACCGAGGGAGGCGTGAAGGGCATCCGCGCGGCCGGACAGTTCCACGAGTTCGACCAGGTGTTGATGACGACGCCGAACATCATCACGCGCCGGATAGCACCGGACCTGCCGGCCGACTACACCGAGGTCCTGGACCGGGTGAAGTACCAGTGGGCGACCTGCCTGGTGCTTTCACTCGATCGGCCGCTCACGCCGTTCTACTGGCTTTCCATCGGCGATGACCTGCCGTTCGTCGCATGCGTGGAGCACACGAACTTCATGCCGCCCGAGCGCTATGGGAACAACCACGTGGTCTACCTTTCGAACTACACGGCGCCCGGCCACCCGGTGCTTGAGATGGACGCGGACCAGGTGTTCGAGCACTACCTCGCCGGCATCAAGAAGCTGAACCCGCAGTTCGACCCTTCGTGGGTCCGCGAGAAGTGGTTCTTTAAGGACCCGGGCGGCCAGCCGGTGATCACGACCTACTACTCAAAGTCCATCCCTGAGATGCGGACCGGCATCGAGGGACTCTACCTTTCGAACACCACGCAGGTGTATCCGGAGGATCGCGGCCAGAACTACAGCCTGCTCCTGGGCGAGAAGGTTGCCCGGTTAATGGACGAAGACGCCCGAAAGGCCGCCACGATGCGCGGGGCCGGCATTTAGCGCCAGGGCCAGCCTACGCGCCGCAAAGCCAACCATCTGGTAGAGTTGAGCCGAATTTCACAAGCGAGGTCCGGTCGATGGCCGTTGAACCCGGTGTGCAGGAACTGCGCGAATTAGTCGCCGAATTCGAACCCGGCCGCGGGCACGTCATGCCCGCCCTGCACAAGGTGCAGAACACCTACGGCTACGTCACCAAGACCGCCATCGAAGTCATCGCACGGCAGCTCAACAGCACGCCCGCGCTCATCTACGGCGCGATGACCTTCTACACGGACTTCCGCGACCATCCGCCCGCCGAAACCGAGATTTCGTGGTGCTGCGGCCCGGCCTGCCGCATTCTCGGCGGCGACATCATCCGCGAGACACTCCAGGAAGAACTGGGCATCGGCCTGATGGAACAGACCGACGACCACAAGGTTGGCCTTCACATTGGCCAGTGCGTCGGCACCTGCCACGAATCGCCGCAGGTATGGGTCAACGGCAAGGTGGTGGGCAACCTGACGCCCGAGAAAGCGCGCGAGATCGCTCGCGCCGCCAGGGGTGATGCCGAATGAACGCGAAGCTCGAGAGCCTCATCTCCGCTGCGAAGGACGCCTGGCGCGCCGAACAGGCCTCCGGCAAGGTCCGCATCAATGTCACGCTCGATACATCGTCCCAGGCGCGCGGCGCCGAAGAGACGATCGCGAAGCTCAACCAGGCAGTCGCGGAGAAGCGCCTCGTCGCCGATATCGGCATCACCGGTTCGTGGGGCTTCTGCTGGATGGAGCCGTGCGTCACGGTGCGCACCGCGGCCGGCACGCACACGGTGCTCTACGGCAACGTCACGCCGGATCGCGTCGATGAGCTCATCGACGCGGTGGCGGCAGGCCGGGATCTGCCCGAGCTCGCCCTTGGAGTCATCGAAGGCAACGCCCTCCCCGATATCCCGCTCCTCAGCGAGCACCCGTTCATGCAGGGTCAGATCCGCCGCGTGATGGCCAACATCGGCCTCATCGATCCAGAGAACATCGACCACTACATCGCCAACGGCGGCTACGAAGGTTTCGGCAAGGCACTTGAGATGGACGCCGAGTCCATCGTGAAAGAAGTCATCGATAGCGGCCTCGGCGGACGCGCCGGCGGTGGTTTCCCCACCGGCCGGAAGTGGGACTTCCTTCGCAACGCCACCACCTCGCCCCGCTACCTGGTCTGTAACGCCGATGAAGGCGACCCGGGCGCGTGGGTCAACCGCATCCTGATGGAAGGTGACCCGCAGCTCATCGTCGAAGGCATGCTCATCGCGGCCCTCGCGGGTCACGCCGATGAGGGCTACATCTACATTCGCTATGAATACCCCCTGGCCTTCGCCAGGATGCAGAAGGCCGTCGAGCAGGCACGGGAAAAGGGCCTCCTCGGCAAGAACATCCTCGGGACCGGGAAGGACTTCGACCTGGTCGTGTTCCTTGGCGCGGGAGCCTACGTTTGTGGCGAAGAGACGGGCCTGATCAACTCGATCGACGGGTACCGCGGCATGCCGCGCATCAAGCCGCCGTTCCCCGCCCAGGCGGGACTCTGGAACAAACCCACGAACGTGAAC
>CALFYR010000066.1 GCA_937954195.1 uncultured Dehalococcoidia bacterium | reverse complement strand
TCAGGGCGGACCGATGAGGTCGGCGAGCTGTTCGCGATCCTCCAGGCTCACGCCGGGGACCAAACCTCCTTCGCCGGTCGTTACGAAACCGGGGCCACGTGATCGCTCGACCTCGTGGGCCAACGCCACGTTGGCCAACTCCTCAAGGGAGAGTCCCCGCCGCTGCGCCTCGATCCGCGCCTTCTGCGCGAGTGCTTCATCCAGTTCGATGACGGTCTTCACGACCACAAGAATACCATGGTGGGTTTCGCGCTCTGCCGACTTCATAGCACGCAGCAAGCTAGCCCTGGTACACCCGGGTTAAGGGACGCGTGCGGCCCACAACCAGCTTATTGATACCATGTCGCGCGTGGCCGAGTTCGCGAACATCTTCCTCGCGCTCATCTTCGAAACGACGCCGTTCCTGCTCGCGGGCGTCCTCATCTCGGTGATGGCCGGCCCGTACGTCGAACGCGCGCTCGCCGGTGCGGCCCTGCGGAACCCCGTCGCCGGGATGGCCGCCGGTACCTCCGCCGGCCTGCTTCTTCCCATGTGCGATTGCGGAAGCCGCCCACTCGCCCACCGGCTCGCCTTGGCCGGCCGCCGCGAGTTCGCGATGGCGTTCATGGTCGCGGCCCCGGTCATCAACCCCATCGTCCTGGTCACCACCTGGCTGGCCTTCCGCGACGGCGAACTCGTCGCCCTCCGGATGGGCATCACCGTCCTGATGGCGTTTGCCGCCGCGCTCGTCCTCACGCGCCTGAAGGCGGACATCGCGGTGCCGCTCGAAGGGGCCATGGAAGGCCACGATCACGACACCGGCCCCCGCTCCTGGGCGCCGCGAGCTCTTGAGGAGTTCTTCGAACTATTCCAGTTCCTCGTCCTGGGGTCCGCGTTGGCGGCCTTCATCCAGGTCTTCCTGGACCAGGAGCAGCTGATTTCGGCCCAGGGCGTGTTCCTCTCGATCGCCGCCATGATGTTCCTGGCCTTCCTCCTCAGCATCTGCTCGAGCGTCGATGCGTTCGTGGTGGCGGGCCTGGGCGGGGCGCTCGGATTGGGACCAACGCTGGCGTTCCTTACGTTCGGTCCCGTGGTGAACCTCAAATCCATCCCGATGTACCTGCGGCTGTTCAGCGGGCCGGCGGTGATCATTATCGTGATCGTCGCCGCCCAAATAGCCTTCGTCGCATCGGGTGTCGTGGAGTTGCGCGGATGGTGAAACAAGTGATCCTCGGCGCCGGCGCTGCGCTCCTCGGAGCGCTCCTGGTGCTCCGCCTCATCGATGGCACGGCCGGCTACCTGGTCCAGAGCTGGTACATCCCGGTCATCCTTGTCTCGGCCCTCATCCTGCTGGGGCTCGCGGTGCTGGCCGGTCTGCCCGCTATCCGCAGCCGCGAACGCTTCTCCATCCAGCCGACGACCGCCGGATTGCTTACCGCCGGGATGGTCGCCTTCCCGGTCGTCCTTGGCCTCGTGTTCCAGCCCCGCCCCCTCGGCACCACAAGCCTCGATACCGATAGCGTCTCCGCGCGGCAGTTCAGTGCCTCCGCCGCTTCCGCCGATCCCGCCCGCCGCAACATTTACCAGTGGGCCTACGAATTCGAAACCGCCGACCCGGCGTCGATCGTTGGCGATGACGTCGAAGTCATCGGGTTCGTGTTCCACAAAGAAGGCGACCCCGCCGACCGCTTCCTGGTCGCGCGCTTCGTCGTC
Source organism: uncultured Dehalococcoidia bacterium (assembly GCA_937954195.1). Classification (GTDB taxonomy): domain Bacteria; phylum Chloroflexota; class Dehalococcoidia; order Tepidiformales; family Tepidiformaceae; genus Amarobacter. Next base: position 1,101 of record CALFYR010000066.1, on the reverse strand, counting down.
GCCTGTTGCATCGCCGATGCGCAGGGGTTCTCGCTGCCGGTCCAATGGCGGGCCGCACAGGACCTGGCGAACGACCAGTGGGTGCGCGTGCTGGGGAGAGTGAGCACCGCCGCCGATGGCGCGCTCATCATCCAGGCAACAGAAATCGAGCCAGTGGAGGCCCCGTCCAATCCCTACATCTATCCGTAACGAAGCCGCGGCGATGGCCGCCCTCGTGGGGATTACCGCGATCTGCGCCGCGGTCCTCGTGGTCACGCTCGCCCTCGGCGATCAGCGCCGGATCGCGGTGGTCCTCGCAGCCCCGGCGCAGGGCGATGCCGTCCCGGCGACCGTCCGGGAAGTGGCACTCACCTTCGATGTCGAGCCGGACCGGGACACCATCGAATCCACATTCCGGATCGAGCCGGACGCGCCGGGCGTCTTCCGCTGGCGCGGGCGGACCATGGTGTACACGTTCGAAGAATCGCTCTCCGTGGGCGATTACCGCGTCATTGTCCCGGCCGGCAACATCGGGCGCGGCGCTGAGCCGATGGAGGAAGATTTCTCCATCACCTTCAGGGTCCGCGAACCCGGGTTCGCCATGATCATCACCACCGCTAACGGCCAGGAACTGGTCGAATACCGCGAGGGCGAGCAGCGGACATTGGCCCAGGCCCCGCGCATCATCGACTACGCTATCTCACCGGATGGGTCGCAGGTGGCGGTGGTGGTCGCCGCGACAACCGGAGAGGGCGCGACGCGGGGTGGCCTGGTGATGGTCCCCACGGACGGTAGCCCGCCGCAATCGCTGGTGCAGTCGCCGGAGATCAACCTTGGCGGGGTGGCCTGGTCCCCCGACGGCACGTCGCTGCTGGTAGTCCGGCGCGATGCGCTGCCGGGCGGTGGGGAAGGGGTGCCACGCGCGTGGCTGCTACGCATCAGCGGGGAGTTCATCGCCCCTATCGACCCCGACGGCAACCCATCGCTGAACCCGACATGGTCGCCCGATGGCCAGCACCTCGCCTATGTTTCGCCGTCTGACGGGCGGCTGATCGTCTACAACCTGACCACCCAGGTGCTGCAGGATATGGGCCAGCCCCGCGGCGGCCGGGCGGAATGGTC
>CALFYR010000065.1 GCA_937954195.1 uncultured Dehalococcoidia bacterium | reverse complement strand
GCGCTGTCGCAACGAAGTCCGTCCACGCCCGCCCATCGTCCGTGGTCAACAGCTTGTGGATGGCCAGGTTGCCCGACTCTTCCTGGTTGTGGTCGAGCCCCTGGCCGCCCGGGCGTTCCGGCCCAACGCAGTCAGTCTTCGAAATGCTAGCTGTGGTCATGCGGGAGCCTCCGGCGGTGGTGCCGGAATCCTACCCGACTTCACATTCACAGTTCATGTTCACGCGCACGAGGGAGCTGCTCCCCCTCTCCACGTCGTGGAGAGGGGGCCGGGGGTGAGGTCATCCGTTCAACTGCCACCCGATAAACGCGTCCTCCGTCTCCACTTCCATCGCCCCGAGGAACTTCGCCGTCATGCCGTAGAACCCGGCCAGGAGATTGATGCCCACGATCGTCGAGTTGTCGAAGTGACGTGTCAGGTCGGCGTGTGCCTCTGTCGAGGGGTGGTCCGAGGCGGCTAATGCGTCAACGTAGCCCAGCAGCGCGCGTTCGCTTTCGCTGAACAGTTCGCTGTTCCGCCAGTGGTGTAGCGCCACAATCTTGTCGTCGGTCAGCCCGGCTTGCCGCCCAATGCGCACATGCTGGTGCCATTCGTACTGGCTGTGGTGCAGGATGGCCGTCCGAAGGATGACCATCTCCCGAGTGGGGGTATCGAGACCCGAATACGTCCACAGCCCGTTCCCCAGCCGCAGGTACGAACGCCACAGCGAGGGGTTGTTCGCCATCGTCCGGAAGATGTTGGCCACGCGCCCATCCGTCGTGTTCCGGTCCCACACGTACTGCAGGTCTTCGGGGATGTCCTCGCGGGAAACGAGCGGGAGCCTTGGCATGGTCGAACCTCCGGGATAGTGCCCGAAGTCTACAGCGTTCCCGGCTAGCCCACCCCGCCGTTCAGCATGGCGAACAGCTTCGCCGGGTCGTCGTCCGGTTCGCCCAGCGCCATCCGCACATCGTTCGGTTCGACCTCAATGCCGAGGCGTTCCCAGAATGCAGTGTGCTGGCCGCGCCCAACTGGCACGCGCGTCCCCTCGCCGGCCCGGTTCAGCAAAACACGAGCCAGCCGCTCTGCGCTCTGCGGATTCTCCGCGCAGAACGGCCCAAGCCGTCCCGCCCTCCGAATCGCGAACGCTGTCACGCGGCCGTCCTCGTGCAAACCGGCGGCTTCCGCTGTATCTGGCAGTGCCGCCAGCGCCCTCAGGAATGCGCCCCGGTCCTCGCCATACGCCCGCCGAGCGAGCGCCAGCGCGGACGGCCAGTCGCCTTCCCCCAACGGCCGCACGTCCGCCGATGCGTCGTCTTCCGGCACCCGCACGCACACGCCGGTTAGCGATTCCCACCGGACGGCGAACCCGTACCGTTCGTACAGCGGCCGCCCTTCCGGCGTGGCCTCGAGTTGGATCGCCTGTACGCCCCGGGCCTTGAACCATTCGAGCAGGTACTCGAACACCGCCGCGCCGATTCCCCGTCGCTGGTGCTCGGGGTGCACCACCATGTTCCCGATGAAGCCGCCGTTGCCGAACGCCGCGCCGAGCCCCATCCCGATGAGTGCGCCACCCGAATCCCGAACCAGTGGCGCAACGCCCGCACCGGCGAACACCGGCTCGAAGAACCAGGTGCCCGCCGGCCACTCGATGGCCTCGCGCAGCGCGTCAATCTCCGGGTAGTCCCCCTGGCCGCCCTCGGTCACCGAAAAGGTCATCGCGCCATCATACGAAAAGCCCCCGCAGATGGCGGGGGCTTCGTTCACAGTCCGGTGATTCTTGCGGTTAGATGCCGCCTTCGATGTCGAGGCATCCCTTGGCGTGGTCGTCAGCACCGGTGTAGGCCAACGGCACCGCCTTCCCACCGGAGTCGATCATGATGACGTTAACGTCCGGCGCCATCTCGAAAACGGGCACGGTCACGCGGGCGAGATCGGTGTTCTCCGGCTGGGTCGTCCCGGCGAATACCACCGCAAACATCGGGATCGCCGCGCACGGCAGGGGCAG
>CALFYR010000064.1 GCA_937954195.1 uncultured Dehalococcoidia bacterium | reverse complement strand
AGGGCGACTGGTTCGAAGCGCTTATGGAATTCCTGCCGCACGCGCGGGATGGGGCGGTACGGCGGCGGTTCGAATCGCTCGCCGCGCTGTATTTGGAGCAGCTGACGAACGCGGACGGGCGGACGACGTTCGTGTTCGAACCGGATTGGACACCCGTGCCCGGCCCGCAGGAGTTCGGCTACAACTTCCAGGCTTCGCACCGGATGGTCGCCGCCGAGGCACTCCTGCCGGGGTGTGGCCTGGCGGAGCGGGGAGAGGCTGTGGCCGTGCATGGGTTCCGGAACGCACGGCGGAAGGGCGGCGGGTACGCGTTTTCGGATGGGGTGAAGCGGCGGGGGCCGGTGGATCTTTCGCGGCTGGAACCGCGGCGGAGGGCGTGGTGGGTGCAGTTCGAGGCGCTGCGGGCGGCGGCCGTGCTCTCGGTGCGGCCGGGAAGGCGGCAGGAGGCGTTCGGGCGGGTGCTCGAACGGCAGTGGCGGTACATGACGCGGTCGCTGTTGGATGGGCGGTTCGGCGGCGTCTATCCGACGGACCCGGCCGACCTGCTGCCGTGGGGTCGGCCGTTCCTCGGGCGGGATGTGCGCTACGCGGGGAAGGGGAACCTGACCAAGGACGCATCGCACGACGCCGATGGGCTGGTCGCGTCGATTGCCGCGCTTCGGGGCAGTTAGCGGCGGCGAGAGATCGCGAAGGCGGCGGCCATCACGCCCCCGAAGATTGCGGCCGCGCCGAGCCAGCCAGCGCCTGCGTGGCCGTTCGAGGCACGTTCCTCGCGGTGAGGCGCGCGCTCAGGTGCCGGGGGGCCGAGGACGGGTTCGGGTTCGACAGCATCGGCGCCCTGAATGGCGACGGGGAGATCGATCGAGGGGTCGAGCTCTGGTTCGCGGCCGAGGAACGAGCCGGCCTTGCGACGGAGCATCGCAACCTTGCGGCGCACGCCGGCGACCTTCGATTCTTCTTCCGCGAATGGATAGCCGTGGGCGACTTCGCTGGTGGCGCGGGCGACTTCAGCGCCCAGGAGCATCACCTGGGCGGCGAAGTAGATGAAGGCCAGGAGGAGAATGACGAAGCCGAGCGAGCCGTAGGTTGCGTCGTAGTTCGTGAAGTTGGCGGCGTAGATGCCGAATCCGGCTTTGAGCACCTCGAAGAGGATGGCGGCAAGCGCGGCGCCGGGGATCGCGTACTTCCAGCCGACGGCGGCCGCGGGAATGCGCGAGTACAGCAGGAAGAAGACGATGCCGGAGATGAACGGCGGGATGAGCAACGAGATCAGCGTGACGCCAAGACGCGTGACAACGGCTGCGTCATCCCCGACGAGGTCATCGACGAAATCGGCGAAGACGGTGAGGAGGAAGCTGGTGAGGATCGAGGCGAGGAGCAGCGCGCCGAAGAGGACGACCATCGCGATATCGATGACTTTGCCAATGATGAAGGGTCGTGCCTTCTCGCCCTTGAAGATGCCATTGAGGGCGACGCGGACGGCGGTGAAGAGCGCGCTGCCGGTATAGAGGGCGCTGACGATACCGATGATGCCGAGCGTTCCGCGGGCTTCGACGACGGAGGTGATGACGCCTTCAAGATCTTCGCGGCCGCTGGCCTCGTCGATCGGCACGTGGTCCATGATGTCGTCGAGGAGGCGCTGCTGGTCTTCTTCGCCACCATAGGCGAAGCCGGCGACGCTGAGGCCGACGAGCGCCATGGGGAAGATGGAGATGAGCGCGAAGTAGGTGATGCCCGCCGCCGAGATGGAGACGCGATCCTGGCCATAGCCGGAGATGGAACGGAGGGCGACTTCGGCGGAGCGGGCGAGGATTCGAGGCGCGTGCATGTGGTTCTATTGTAGGGAGCGGGTCGAGGGGATCCGGGGAGGGGCGGAGATTGCGATGGGATCGAAAGGCGCGGCGCGGAACCTGGGTCACATCCGGCGTTTGACCGCGAGGTTAGGGTTGGTGGATGGCGAGCTTTGGAAACCTTGAGACTGAGATTCCCTTCCTTGTTGATTTGATGGACGAGCATGAGGTGGTGCATGGCATGGCGGAACGCGCGATCGAGGCGATTGGGGAGGCGACGGGTGGCGGTGCCGCCGAGCGCGATGCGGCGCTTGAAGTCCTGCGAGACCTCGACGCGTACCTGCTTGAGGACATGGTGATCCACATCGCGAAGGAGGAGGACGTGCTGTTTCCGGCGCTGCAGGGGTTCGCGGCGGACCTGGACAAGGTGGTCGTCGAGATGGTGGAACAGCACGACGAAGTGCGCGCGAAGTGCGCGGCGATCGAGGTGGCGATGCGCGCGCTCGATGCCGCACACGAGGAGGTCGAGGCGGCGAAGGGCGGCTTTTCTGAGGCGCTGGAGCGGGTGGACGGGGTGCTCTCTGACGAGGACCTGGCGCGGCTCCTGGATGCGGTGAAGCGGCTCGACTGGATCTTGCAGGGGCACTTCGGCGACGAGGAGGACGACCTGTTCGTCCCGGCGATTGCGTTGCTCAGCGATGAGACGTGGGCGTCCCTGCATGAGCGCGCCCGCAAACTCGTGGACTCCTGACACAATCCTGTCAGTATCGGCCCGCGCATTTCCCCAAACCGGTCCCGGCCGCCGCTACACTTGATCCATGGTTACCGCTGTGCGGCCGGGCGTGCCCGCCGATTTTCATTTGACCGCTGACTACCAGCCGACGGGCGACCAGCCCCAGGCTATCGAGAAGCTGGTGGAGGGCCTCAACCGGGGCGACCGCTACCAGACGTTGCTGGGCGTCACCGGCTCCGGGAAGACGTTCACGATGGCGAACGTGGTCAAGGCTGTTGGGCGGCCGACGCTGGTGCTGGCGCACAACAAGACGCTGGCGGCTCAGCTCTGTTCGGAGCTGAAGGAGTTCTTCCCGGAGAACGCGGTCGAGTACTTCGTGAGCTACTACGACTACTACCAGCCCGAGGCGTACATCCCTCGTTCGGACACGTACATCGCCAAGGACGCGGATATCAACGACGAGATCGACAAGCTGCGGCACGCGGCGAGCCGGGCGCTGTTCCAGCGCCGAGACGTGATCATCGTGGCGAGCGTGAGCTGCATCTACGGCCTCGGCGAGCCGGAGCAGTACCAGGAGTTCGTGCTCTCGTTCGAAAAGGGGAAGCCGTTCGCGCGGCAGGATGCGGTGCGGCGGATGGTGGCGATGCAGTACGAGCGGAACGACCAGAACGTGGTTCGCGGCAAGTTCCGGGTGCGGGGCGATTCGCTGACGATCCTGCCGAGTTACGACGAACTGGCGGTGCGCGTCGACTTCTTCGGCGATGAGGTGGAGCGGATCGTCGAGCTGGACCCGCTGACCGGCGAGATCGTGGCGGAGCACGAGAAGATGGACATCTTCCCGGCGAAGCACTTCGTGACGACGAGCGACCGGATGGAGCAGGCGATCGCGCGGATCGAGCAGGAGCTCGAAGAGCAGCTGGAGCACTTCAAGAAGCAGGGCAAGATCCTGGAGGCGGCGCGGCTCGAAGAGCGCACGCACTACGACATCGAATCGATGCGGGAGACCGGCTATTGCCCGGGAGTCGAGAACTACTCGCGGCACCTGCAGCTTCGGGAGGCGGGCTCCACGCCGTGGTGCCTGCTTGATTACTTCCCGGATGACTGGCTGCTTATCGTCGACGAATCGCACATCACGCTGCCGCAGGTGCAGGGGCAGTTCTTCGGCGACCGGCGCCGGAAGGAGACGCTGGTCGAGTTCGGGTTCCGGCTGCCGAGCGCGAT
>CALFYR010000063.1 GCA_937954195.1 uncultured Dehalococcoidia bacterium | reverse complement strand
GGATGGTGTCCGGGTCGTGCCCGCCGCGTTCGCAATAGGCGAGTGCGAACCCCCAGATACGCTGCAGTTTCGCCGGAATGATCGATTCAGCGGCCAGGCCCGGCGCGTTCCGGCGTGTTCGTACCTCGACGAAGACCAGGTCTGCGCCATCACGGGCGATGACGTCGACCTCCGTTCGCGCGATGCGAACGTTGCGTTCGAGGATCGTCATGCCGGCGGCTTCCAGGTGGTGCGCGGCGATGCGTTCGCCAAACGCGCCCAGCTGCTGGCGGGCGTTCACCACTTGAACGCGTACTGGGCGACCGGCGCCCAGCTCATACGATGGATCGGGCTTGGACCTCGCTGTTGGAGCAGCCGCTTGTGTTCGGGCGTGCCGTAGCCTTTGTTCTTGCAGAAGTTGTATCCCGGGTACTTCGCGCACATCTCGGTCATGAGCGCATCACGATCGACTTTGGCGACGATGGAGGCGGCGGCCACGGAGACGCTCAACGCGTCGCCATCGATGACCGCGCGCAGGTTCGGGAGCGGCAGGTCGAGTGCGTCGCTGATGACGGCGTCCGGCTTCACGCCGAGCTGCTCGAAGGCGCGCAGCATGCACAACCGTCGTGCGGGAAGGATGCCGATGCGGTCGATTTCCTCGACCGAGGCCCAACCAATGGCGAATGGCACCGACGCGCGGATCTTCACTGCGAGTTCGTCGCGCTGCTTCTCGCTTAGCACCTTCGAATCGCGCACCTCGGAGAACCAGCGGAAGCGCTTGCCCTGCTGGATTGCGACCACGCCCGCGGCTACGGGCCCCGCCAACGGTCCGCACCCAACCTCATCGACACCGGCCACCCAGGTTGCGCCGCCACTCCACGCTTCCTTTTCGAACCGTAGCGATGGGACGGGGGTTTTCGGCATGAGGAGATGGTAGCGAGGTGAGCGCGGAGGGGAAGGCTGTTATGGCCAGCAGGGCGAATTTCACGGAACGAGGCCGATACTTCCCTTTCGTAAGTAGCTATGCTATCGTTACTTGCACAAGCAACAAACGGGAGGAGTTCCCTCATGACAAACGCACCGTTCCAACTCGGCATTACCTCCTTCGCCGATACCTCGCCCAACCCGGAAACCGGCAGGGCAATCTCTGCCGAGCAGCGGATCGCCAACCTGCTCGAAGAGATCGAACTCGCCGACAAGGTCGGGCTCGATGTCTTCGGAGTCGGCGAGCACCACCGCCCGGACTTCGCGGTCTCCACTCCGGCCGTGGTCCTTGCCGCGGCTGCAGCGCGAACGAAGAACATCAAGCTCACGAGTGCCGTTTCGGTCCTGAGCACCGATGACCCGATACGCGTCTTCCAGGAGTTCGCGACGGTCGACCTTATCTCCCATGGCCGGGCCGAACTGACGGCCGGGCGTGGTTCGTTCACGGAGTCGTATCCGCTTTTTGGCTACGACCTCGAGAACTACGACGAGCTGGCAGCCGAGAAGCTGGAATTGCTGCTGAAGGCGCGCGACAACGAGGTCGTCACCTGGAGCGGCAAGTTCCGGGCGCCGATTGATGGCCGCGGCGTGTACCCGCGCGCCGCCCAGGAGCAACTCCCTGTCTGGGTCGGTGTGGGCGGAAGCCCTGGCTCTGTCGAACGCGCCGGCCGATTGGGCCTGCCCCTCGTCATCGCAATCATCGGCGGTGCGCCGGCCCGGTTTGCTCCCCTCGTCGAGTACTACCGGGAAAGCGCGGCGGCGGCAGGACATGACCCTTCGACCTTGCCCGTGGCAATCAACTCCCACACGTATGTGGCCGAGGAATCCCGGCAGGCGGCCGACGAGTTCTACGAGCCGTATGCGCAGATGATGACCAAGATCGGTCGAGAACGCGGCTGGTCCGGCATGACCCGTAACCAGTACGAATCTCTGCGCTCACCGATGGGTGCGCTGATGGTGGGTTCCGCCGACGAGGTCGTCGAGAAGATCCTCTATCAGCACGACCTCTTCCAGCACGACCGTTACCTTGCGCACATGGGCGTTGGGCCGCAGAAGCACGAGCAGGTGCTGAAGGCGATCGAACTGTTCGGCACGAAGGTGGTGCCGGTGGTTCGCGAGGAGATTGCGCGCCGGAAGGCAAAGGTCGCGGCTGCCTAACCTCCGCGCAGCGTCTGCCCGCGTTCGGCCAGCGCCTCCTTCAGGATCCGCACCGCCTTCGGCCCAACCCCGTGCAAGGCGAGCAGTTCCTTCTCGCTCATCCGCCGGACACCCTCAAGCGTGGTCACGCCGATTTCGCGGAGCGCATTCGTCGCAGGCGAGCCGATCCGCGGCAGGTCGGCCGCCACCTAGCGGCCTTCGAAGACCGGCTCCGCCTTTTCCACGAATGCGCGCGCCGCGTTCCTGTGGTCGGCGGTCTGGCCGCTGGCGATCATGTTCTGCGCTTCGCGGGTCAACGTGTCGGCGAAGGTGTTCGTCGCGCCGTAGTTGAAGTTGTCCTTGATCCGGCCGTAGGCGAGCGTCGGTCCGGCGGCGAGCTTTCGAGCCAGCGCCATTGCTTCGTCCATCAGCGCATCGTGAGGGACGACTTTCGAAACGAGTCCGAGCTCGAGCGCCTTGTCTGCGCCGAACACGTCGGACATGAAGTACAGCTCCTTCGCCTTCATTGGGCCCACGAGCCGCTGAAGCAGCCAGGTGCCGCCGAAGTCGCCGCTAAAGCCGACTTTCGCAAATGCAGTAGTGAACCGCGCCTGATCGCTGGCGATGCGGAGGTCCGCAGAGAGTGCGACGCTGAGCCCGGCGCCGGCGGCAACGCCGTTGACCGCGGCGATGGTCGGCTTCGGCATTTCGGCAAGGAGGCGGCTGATCTCTTCCTGTTGGCGAAGATTGTCGACCCCGTTGAGCACGGGCCGGCCCTCGTTGGCGCCACCGCTGGCGGGCTGGGCCATCGCCTTCACGTCGCCTCCGGCGGAGAAAGCTCGGCCGTTCCCCGTAATCACCACGCAGCGGATTGCCGGATCCTCGGCAGCTTTTTGGCCCACCTGGAACATCGTATCCAGCATCTCCGGGTTCATCGCGTTCAACGATTCCGGGCGGTTGAAGGTAATCGTGGCAACGGCGCCATCGACGGAGTAGAGCACGGTATCCGACATCGGAAGCCTCCTGTGGATGTGGCGGGCATTCTAGCCCGTGCGCCGAAAGTGCGGGGCCGTGTGTTTTCGGCGCGGCGTCGATACGGTCGACAAGCCACCCGGCACGCGACACAATCCGCCCGCTATGAAGGAATACCACGACATCCTGACCCTCAAGAACCAGCGGCACGGCATCATCCAGTTGAACCGGCCGGAGAAAATGAATGCGCTTAGCCACAACCTGCGTGCTGAACTCTTCGATGCGCTCAAGGACTTCGAAATGGACCCGGATGTGCGGGTCATCATCATCCGCGGCTCGGGGCGCGCGTTCAGCGCCGGTTACGACCTCTCGGGCATCTCGAAAACCGACGACGACCGCGACTATGTCGAGCGGCGGAGCGGCTTGCCGAACGTCGGCCCTATCCATCCCGGACAGGGGCAGTGGCCACAGCACCTGCTCAGCGGCTACTGGCAAATCTGGGAGTGCACCAAGCCCGTGATCTCACAGGTCCATGGTTTCTGCCTTGCGGGCGGCACCGAGTTGGCGACGATGTGCGACCTGATGTTCGTGGCCGAAGACGCGATCATCGGTTACCCGCCGGTCCGCGCCATGACGCCGGTCGACATCGTCTACCACCCATGGAACATGCATCAGAAGAAAGTCCGCGAACTGCTTTACACCGGCGACAGCGTGACCGGCGCTGAAGCGGTCGAAATCGGCTGGGCGAACCGCGCGGTCCCAATCGACCAGCTTTGCGAGGTCACCGAGGCCTTCGCCGAGCGCATCGCGAACGTCGATGGGCCGATGTTGCAGATGACCAAGCGGCAGGTGAACCGGGTGTACGAGATCATGGGGTTTCGGACATCGCTCCAGGTTGGTGGGGATATCCAGGAGCTCGGGCGGGCCCGCCCCGGCGGCGCGGAATTCGGACGCATCGCCCGGGAGAAAGGCTTGAAAGCTGCGCTCGATTGGCGCGACAGCCCATTCGCCGACTACGGTAGCGCCCCGGCTGATGCACCGAAGCCTTCGGGAGCTAAGTGGTAGCAGGCGGTCAGACCGCCCCCAGGCCCTGGGTCGAACACGCTTCGACCGTTCGTTCGCGTGCGGGCAGAATCCGGAGCCATGCCAGACAGCTTCGCCGCCCTGCAAGAACGATTCGCCGCGAACGAGCTTCATCGCCAGTTGGGGCTGACCCTCGAAGAAGCCCGGAACGGCTATGCGCGCATTGCGCTCGCAACCAACGCGGTCACGCTCTCAGGCGTCGGCGGGAGCGTGCACGGCGGGGTGCTTGCCGCCATGGTCGATATCGCCATGCTGCAGGCGCTCATCGCCTCGCTCGGTCCCACGGATATTCCCAACGGCACCGCCGACCTGAACATCACCTACCTGCGCCCGTCGCTCGGCAACCGGATCACCGCGGAGGCGACCATCCTTCGCAAGGGCCGCTCAC
>CALFYR010000062.1 GCA_937954195.1 uncultured Dehalococcoidia bacterium | reverse complement strand
CGTTCAACGAGGCCCGCGAGCTGAAGGTGGTGACGCCGATCTACGGGACGCCGGCCGCGAAGGCGGGCGTGCGTCCGGGCGACCTTATCCGCACGATCGACGGCGAGTCGACGCTCGGCATCGGCCTCGACCAGGCGGTGCACCGCATCACCGGTCCGGCGGGGACCGAGGTAAAACTCACGCTCGACCGCGAGGGCGAGGACGAGCCGATCGAGGTGCAGCTGCGCCGCGCGGTGATCCCGCTGTACTCCGTGAAGGGGTGGGAGCGCGAGGGCGCGGACGAGAAGGACTGGGACTGGTTCATCGACAAGGAGGACGGCATCGGGTACATCCGCCTGACGCAGTTCATCAAGGGCTCGACGCGCGACATGCGCGATGCGCTCAAGGCGATGCGCGATGCGGGCGTGAACGGGATCATCCTTGACCTGCGGTTCAACGGCGGCGGCCTGCTCGATGAGGCGGTCGGCGTGGCGAACCTGTTCGTGGAGCAGGGGACGATCGTGACGCAGGAGGACGGCGAGGGGCGCGAGCAGGCCCGCGAGTCGGCCCGCCTGGGCCGCGCCGTGATGAGCGATGTGCCGATGATCGTGCTGGTGAACGACACCTCGGCCAGCGCCTCGGAGATCGTGTCGGGCGCGCTGCAGGACTACGACCGGGCCCTGATCGTCGGCGAGCGCACCTACGGCAAGGGCTCGGTGCAGAACGTGTTCCTGCTCGGCCGCGGGCAGGCGGCGTTCAAGCTGACGACGCAGTACTACAAGCTCCCGGGCGGCCGGCTGATCCACCGCAAGGACGGCTCGACCGAGTGGGGCGTGGCGCCGGATGTGACGGTCGAGGCCCTGCCCTCGCAGATCGGCGACATGCTGAAGCTGCGGCAGGAGGCCGACGTGGTGGAGTTCGACGCTGCGGGCAATCCCGTCGGCGAGCGGCCGGACATCGACCGGCTGATCACCGAGGGCCTGGACCCGCAGCTGGAGACCGCGGTGCTGCTCCTGGAGAGCAAGATCGTGGGCGAGCACAGCGCCCAGCGGGCGGCGTTGAAGGACTGAGTGATCAGTGATCAGTGAAGATCTTCACAAGGCGGGCTGGAAGGCCCGCCTTTTTCATTCGTCGCTCGCGCCCGGGCCCACGGCGTCCAGCGGCACGCGCGTGTCCTCCTTCACCGTGCTCAGGCAGAACGAGGTCCGCACGCGGCCCATGTTCGGCACCGCGCTCAGCGAGTGCACCACGAACCGCTCGTAGTGGTCCATGTCGGTCACCAGCACCTTGAGGATGAAGTCCTCCTCCCCCGCGGTGTGCCACACCGCCAGCACCTCGTCGAAGCGCACGATGGCGTTCTTGAACTTCTGGAGTTCGCCCTCGCCGTGGTTGCGCAGCGTGACGTGCACGATGGCCGTGATCGCCTTGCCGACGGCCCCGGCATCCACGATCGCCGCGTAGCGCCGGATAATGCCCTCGCTCTCGAGCTTCTTCACGCGCTCGAGCGTGGATGGCGGCGAGATGCCGATCCGCTGGGCCAGCGTGGCGTTGGTGATCTTGGAGTCCCGCTGGAGCTGGTCGAGGATCGCCAGGTCGATGGCGTCGAACCGGACTTTGGCTCGGGACCGGACGGGCACGCGGCCGTTGGCGGCGGCGCCCGGTGCACCGGAAGCGGGTGGAGTCTGACGGGGCATGGGGATGCTCCTGAGTCGGGACCGATGGGCTCTGCGGCGAAGGATATTCGCCGGAACGGGCCATTGTCGGAACAAACGTTGCCCGAACCCGCGTTGGCCGCGATAATCCATGGAAACGGCCGCCCGGGCGCCCCGCGGGGCCCCCGGAATCTCGATCCAGGCATCCCGCAGCGACGGAGGACCCGATGACCACGATCTCCCGCACGACCAACCCCGTTTCCCAGGGCGCTTCCGGCGTCGACCCGCTGCAACTGATCGACGTCGATCACGTGCGGTTCTTCGTGGGCAACGCGAAGCAGGCGGCGTTCTTCTACGCGTACACGTTCGGGTTCACGATCGAGCAGTATGCCGACCTGACGACGGGCAACCGGCAGGAGGCGTCGTACCTGCTGACGCAGGGCAACATCCGCCTGCTGCTGACATCGGGCCTGACACCGAACCACCCGGCCAACGAGGAGGTGCGGCGGTTCGGCGACGGCGTGAAGGATGTGGCGCTGACCGTGCACGACGCGGCAGCGGCCTACGAGCGCGCGGTGCGCAACGGCGGGGAGTCGGCCTATGAGCCGTACGAGACGCGCGACGAGCAGGGCGTCGTGGTTCGCGCGGGGATCAAGACCTACGGGCGGGCGATCCACACGTTCGTGTCGCGGCACGGGCGCTACGACCTGCCGAACCTCAAGCACGGCGGGCCGTTCATGCCGGGCTTCGCGCGGATCCAGCGGGAACTGGATGTGAACCGCATGAACCGCGAGCACCCGTGCGGGCTGAAGTACGTCGACCACCTCGTCGGCAACGTCGAGGAGGGGAAGATGAACTACTGGGTGCAGTGGTACGAGAACGTGCTCGAGTTCAAGATGTTCAAGCACTTCGACGACAAGGACATCGCGACGGAGTACTCGGCGCTGATGTCCAAGGTGATGGCCTCGGGCAACCACCTGATCAAGATGCCGATCAACGAGCCCGCGCCCGGCAAGAAGAAGAGCCAGATCCTGGAGTACCTCGAGTGGCACGACATGACGCCCGGCGTGCAGCACCTGGCCCTGCGCACCGACGATGAGCTCTCCAGCGTGGCCGAACTCCGCCGCCGCGGCGTGGACTTCCTGGCGATCCCTGAAACGTACTACGAAGACGTGTGGAAGCGCGTGTCGAAACTCGGGTGGGAGGTCAAGGAGGACCACGCGCGGATCCGCGACCTGGGGATCCTCGTGGATGCGGATGATGAGGGATATCTGCTGCAGCTGTTCACCAAGCCGCTGCAGGACCGCCCGACGCTGTTCTTCGAGATCATCTGCCGTCGCGGGAGCCAGAGTTTCGGGAAGGGGAACTTCAAGGCGCTGTTCGAGGCGTTGGAGAAGGAGCAGGAGCGGAGAGGAAATTTGTGAATGAACGCTTCGGGAGTTCGTGGTGAACTCGAGCAACTGCTCCACAGAGCCGAAGCCGCGAATTTCCTCCTCTTTATTTTGAATTTGCAGGGGTGGTCAGGAGGGGGCGGCCTCCTTGATTTTCAAGAGGAGACTTACAGTCTCGTCGGGCACCTCCTAGCCCAGGCACAGACTTCACGTTCCGGGGTCAGCATGCCCGAAGCAGCGATGATTGTCGTGCTTCTGCTTGAATCAAAAGCGCCTTGGTCGACGATGCAGAACTTCTTTAACCAATTGTCGCCGGGATCAGCCTGTGGACCGGTAGCACCCAGCCTGATCGACCCAAATCGCAAGCCTGGCAACTCTGCCTTCATTGGCACCAAGGCAATTCTTGTCGGCCTCAAGGCGAGTGCTACCGCTCAAGGCTTCCATGAAGTATCCGAATTTTTCGACCAAGCGATTAATCAGTTGATCCCGTGGCGGCACTCGATCGCGCATGGGACGTTTCGAAGCGCCACTCCCTCTCGTAATTGGCTCGAGTTTCACGATTTGCGGAAAACATCGGAGGGAACCGAATGGGTTGCGCGACGTGTGTCTCCCGCCGAATGGGCTAACGGCGTGAAGACGTTGGTCGGCTTCCACCAAGAATGGATGCGAGTTCTGGAATCTCGTTTGCGTCCCTTGCTCTCGCAGGAGTTTGATTTCACTGCCCAGAACCCTGCGGATCCAGCAGAATGGCTCGATTGCTCGTGGATCAGGGGACAGCTTCGTGTGCGTATGGGCAGGACGCCCTTTTGGCATTCCATTGCCACAGGTTGGAGTGAGACCAGCGGAGGCTAATCGTCAGGCAGGTATGTCCGGGAGGCGGGGACCACACCTCCGCAGCCGCGGAGCGGCGCGGGATCCTTGCCACGGGTGGAGCGAGTCCGCGAGCGCAACCCGTGGGAAGCGGCGCCCATTTCGGCGCTCCGCCGGGGGTGC
>CALFYR010000061.1 GCA_937954195.1 uncultured Dehalococcoidia bacterium | reverse complement strand
GCACCTGGACCGCCGGTAACTTCATCGACGAGACGATCGAGAACATTCGGGCCCAAGTCGGCACCGGGAAGGTGATCTGCGGGCTTTCGGGTGGCGTCGATAGCGCCGTGGCGGCCGCTCTCGTGCACAAGGCCATCGGCGACCAGCTCGTCTGCATCTTCGTGGATAACGGTCTGCTCCGAGCCGGCGAAGCCGAGGAAGTGGTCACCACCTTCCGGCGCAATATGCACATCAACCTCGTGCACGTAGACGCAGAGGAAGAGTTCCTCGCGCAGCTCGCCGAAGTGACGAACCCGGAGACCAAGCGCGTGCGCATCGGCAACACGTTCGTCCGTCTCTTCGAACGCGAATCCCGGGCCATCGAGGATGCCCGCTTCCTCTGCCAGGGCACGCTCTACCCGGACGTCATCGAAAGCGGCTCGCACGGAAAAGGCGCCTCCACGATCAAGACGCACCACAACGTTGGCGGCCTCCCGGCCGATATGAAGCTGGGACTGGTCGAGCCCCTGCGCTACCTGTTCAAGGACGAGGTGCGGCGCATTGGCGAGGCGCTGGGTCTGCCGGAAGAAATGGTCTGGCGGCACCCCTTCCCCGGTCCCGGGCTCGCGATTCGCTGCATCGGCGAGGTGAACAAGGAGAAGCTCGATATCCTCCGTCTCGCGGACCGCATCGTGATGGACGAGATTCGCGAAGCGGGGCTCTACCGGGACATCTGGCAGAGCTTCGCGGTACTCACGGACACGAAGACCGTCGGGGTGATGGGCGACTTCCGCACCTACGGCTATGCGGTCGCAATCCGGGCTGTGGTCGCGGACGACGCGATGACCGCAGACTGGGCTCGGCTCCCGCACGAACTGCTCGCGCGCATGTCGAACCGCATCGTCAACGAGGTACACGGCGTGAACCGCGTGGTGTTCGACATCACCCCGAAGCCGCCGGGGACGATCGAATGGGAGTAGGCGCGTGAGCGACCGCGTGATGATCGTCGGGAATGGGGGCCGCGAACACGCGGTTGCGTGGAAGCTCTCCCAATCGCCGCGCGTCGGCGAGATATTCATCGCGCCCGGTAACCCGGGCACGGGCTCCATCGGTGTGAACGTGCCGGTCAGGCCAACCGACATCGATGGGCTCGTCGCCGCCGCCAAAGAGCACCGCATCGACTTCTATCTCGCGACGATGGATGACCCTCAGCCGCTCGGCCTCGTCGATCGGCTCCAGGCCGAAGGCATCCTCTGCTATGGGCCAACGGCGGCCGCGGCCCGGATTGAGGGGAGCAAGGCATGGGCCAAGGAGTTCATGGCCCGCCACGGCATCCCCACAGCAAAGTCGCGCACCTTCACGGACTATGACGAAGCCGCTCGTTACGTCGAGTCGGTGCCTGAGCAGCGTCTGTGGATTAAAGCCTCCGGGCTGGCGGCGGGAAAAGGCGCCGTCGGCACGGAAACGCGCGACATCGCTCTCGCGACGCTGCGCGCGATGCTCGTCCACCACGAGTTCGGCGAATCCGGTAAGACGGTCGTCATCGAAGAGGACATGCGCGGCTTCGAAACCAGCGCTCATGCGTTCTGCGATGGCAACATCGCGGTCCTCTGGCCGTTCTCCACCGACTACAAGCGTGCGTTCGATGGCGCGCTCGGCCCGAATACCGGCGGCATGGGCGCGTACTCGCCGTCTAAGGGGCTGGGCGACGATCTGGCCCTGAGGGTACAGCAACGTGTGGTCGACCCGCTGATGCGAGGCATGGCCGACGAGGGGCACCCCTACTGCGGCACGCTCTACCCCGGACTCATGGTCGATGGCGACGACATTCGCATCGTCGAGTACAACGCGCGCTCAGGTGACCCCGAAACCGAGGTCTACATGATGCGGCTCGAAACTGACCTCTACGAGATCGCGCAGGCCGCAGCGCGGGGGGACCTCGCGTCGGTCGACGTCCAGTGGTCCCCAAAGGCCGCCGTGTGCGTGATGATGACCCCGGGCGGATACCCCGGGAAGTACGAGACTGGCGACAAAATCCAGGGTTTGGACGCCGTTGACCCCGATGTCCAGGTGTTCCACGCCGGGACACGCGAGGAGGCCGGCAAAATTGTCACGAGCGGCGGCCGGACACTTGCCGTCACGGCCCTGGGCGAGACGGTGACCGAGGCCCGTGAACGCGCGTACGACAACGTGCGGCGAATCCAGTTCAAGAACGCTCACTACCGAACTGATATCGCATTGGAGGCGATGTAATGGCGAACCCCCTTGTTGCGATCCTGATGGGCTCCGTGAACGACGAGCCGCTCCTCGAGCCAACGAAAAAGGTGCTCGACGATCTCGGAATCCCGTACGTCATGAAGGCAATGTCCGCCCACAGAACGCCAGACAAAGTGCGTGAATTCGCGAAGCGTGCCGAAAGCGACGGCTTTGAGGTGATGATCTGCGCCGCTGGTGGCGCCGCGCACCTGCCCGGAGCAGTCGCCGCGAACTGCACACTTCCCGTCATCGGCATCCCGCTCACGTCGAGCGAGATCCCGGGCGCCCTGGACGCCATCTACGGCGTCCTTCAGATGCCGCCCGGGGTGCCTGTCGCGGGCGTGGCCGTGGGCGCCTGGGGCGCGCGAAACGCCGCCTACCTCGCGGCCTCGATCCTGTCGCTCAAGCACCCGGAAATCCGGGAGTCGTACAAGGCGTTCCGCGACAAGCAGTCGCAGGGCTAGTTAGACAGCGCGGGCCACGAAGACCTGTTCCTTTCCGTAGGCGGGCGCCGATCCGAAGTAGTCGGAGTACTCGGCCTCCACCTCGAACCCGCAGAGTTCGAGCAGGTAACGCGTTTCCCAGCGGTACAGCCAGCGCATCGTCAGGAGTTCTTCTTCCTGGCGCGTGGTGATGCCATCGGCGTCCCGTTCGGTGAAGCGCCATGTCTCGCGCAGCACCTGGCCCACGACATCGAGCTCGAGGTCGCGGATTTCGACGAAGACTTCGTGGTTGGTCTCCGGATGCCAGTGCACTTCGGCGAGCCGTGGCACATTCGCGCCCGCTGCGCCTGGGGTTATGCTCGGCAGTGGCGGATCGAACACGTCGAGCACGAACCGGGCTCCGGGGTTCAGGTGCCGCCGAAGCGCCTCCAGGCATGAGCGCTGCCCTGCCTGGGTCGGAATGAAGTTGAACGCTCGGAAGACGCAGAACGCGAAGCCGAACGTGCCGCCAAGGTCGAAGTCGGTCATGTCCGCGCGTACGATCGACGTGCGGGCCGCAACATCAGGCGGTTCCTGGCGCTTCAAGTGATTCGCGCGCTCAAGCATGCCCTCCGAGATGTCGATTCCCGTCACATCGAGCCCGGCTCGCGCCATGGGAAAGAGCAGACGGCCATCGCCGCACCCGAGCTCCAGGATCGGCCCGTCGGCGTCTCTCGCAAAGTCGAGCAACAGGTCGGCGTCGCCTCGAACCAGTCGCCCGGCGGATACTTCTGTACGAAGCGTGTTGAGCTCCACATTGAGACCACCGGCCGCGTAGTAGGGCTTCGCCGTCACACAGCCCTCGCGACGTAGACCTGCTCCTTGCCGTACGCGGGAGGTGATCCGAGGTAGTCGGAGTATTCCGCGACTACCTCGAACCCGCAGAGTTCCAGCAGGTACCGCATCTCCCAGCGGTAGATCCAGCGCATCGTGAGCGATTCCTCTTCCTGTCGCAGCACGGACCCGGCTTCGTCCCGTTCCGTGAACCGCCACACCTCACGAAGCAGCTGCTCGACTGTCTCGTTGTGGCGGCTGATCACCTCCACCTCGTAACGGTGGCCGGTGTCAGGATCGATCGTCGTGTCTTTGTGCCGCGCGTCCTCCTGCTCCCCGGGGGAAAGGCGGTCGAGCATCGGGTCGAAGATATCGAGCAGCAGCGTGCCGCCGGGCTGCAGGTGGCGCCGGGCTGCCTGCAGGCAGGATCGCTCGTCCGCCGGTGACTGAAGCAGCTGGAACGACCGGAACGCGATGATGACGGTCCCGAAACGCTGCCCGAGTTCGAAGTCCCGCATGTTGCC
>CALFYR010000060.1 GCA_937954195.1 uncultured Dehalococcoidia bacterium | reverse complement strand
CTAGGCGCGCGGGTTAGAGAGACTTCCGTACGACGGGCCGGGCCGGTTGGTGGCGCGCTACTTCCTCGAACCCTGCTGCCCGGAATGCTGGCAGCAGGCCGACGTAGGCGGCGTCGGTCGAGACGGCGCCGGCCTCGAGGTCCTTCGGGTAGGCTTCGATGATTGAGGCGCCGTTGGCCACGGCGTGTTCGACGGCGGCATCGATGAGGCGCCGCATGAGACCCTGGCCGCGGAACGATTTGCCGATGTAGAAACAGACGATGGACCAGACGTCGGCGTTATCGACGCGTCGTGCCGCGCGGGAGCGTTCGAGGCGAGGGAACGCTGGCCGGGGTTCGACGGAGACCCAGCCGGCCGGTTCACCATTCACGTAGGCGAGCAGGCCGGGTACCTGTCCCCGCTGGACGATGGAACACATGGCGGCTTTGTTATCGGCCCCGCGGGACTGCTCGTATTCGGCGCCGGTTTGGCGGAACCACATGCACCAGCAGCCGCCGTATGCGCCGCGTTTGCCGAACAGGCGCTCGAAATCGGGCCACGTTTCGGGTGTGAGCGGCTTGACTTCGTCCATGACGGGAAGATAACGCGGGAACCTGAGGCGGTAACCGGGGGTGTCGCTAGCGCAGGCCAGGACCCGTGGCGCCGTTACACAATCTCGCCGGCTTTCACGACCATGCGGACGCGTTCGAGGTCCAGGAGGTTTTCCAGCGGATTGCCCTCGACGACAAGGAGGTCGGCGGCCTTGCCGGGTTCGATGGTGCCGCGGTCGTGGAGTTCCAACAGCTCGGCGGAGCGGCTGGTGGCGAGCTTCAAGACGTTGAGCGGGAGCTTCACCGTTGCTTCGGCGAAGACGTCGAGCGCGGCGGCGAGGGCCTCGTGGGGGACGTTGGGGATGCCACAATCGGTGGACATAACGACCTTACAGCCGGAACTGATCATCTCGGAGAGGATTTCGGCGCGCTTCTGGCGCATCCCGTCATCGGGCCAGCGCCTGTAGCCGATGGAGACCGTCGGGGAGACGACGATGCCATCATCGGCGATTCGGCGGATGAGCTCGCGGTCGAATTCGTAACCGCCGGGGACCGTGAAGGAGCAGTGTTCGATGCAATCGACACCTGCTTCGACGGCGACGCGGACGCCGGCGATGCCGTGGGCGTGCGCCGTCACCTTGCGGCGGAGGCGGTGTGCTTCTTCGACGCAGGCGGTCAACTCTTCGACGGTGAACTGAGGCTCGAAGGGATTGGTCCGGGGAGTCATGTTGCCACCGCTGGCCATCACCTTGATGACATCGACGCCGGCTTTGACGCGTTCGCGTACGGCCTTGCGGATCCCATCGACGCCGTCGCATTCGCCGCCCATGAACCAGCAATGACCGCCGGTGGTCGTGATCGGCGCGCCGGCGACGATGAGGCGGGGGCCTTCGGCGAGGCCGGTAGCAACGGCGTTCCGGAGCTCGATGGCGAGGTCGGTCGGCGCGCCGAGGTCGCGGACGGTGGCGATTCCTGCGCGGAGCATTTTGCGGCCGTTCGCGGCCATGCGGAGCAGCATTTGATGGCTGGAGTCACTATCGAAGGTGGCGCGCCAGCCCGGTGTGGCGTCGAAGCAGAGGTGGGCGTGCGCTTCGATAAGCCCCGGGAGCACGGTGTGGCCCGAAACATCGACGTCGCGCCCGCCGGCGAAACCTTCGCCGACCGCTTCGATTTTGCCTTCACTTACGAGCACGTCGGCCCTGCGGAGTTCATCCGCCCGGCCATCCCACACCATTCCGCCACGAAGAATCATCTGTCCCATGCGCCCGGATTGTACGCGGCCATGGCACGATGTTGCCGTGAACGCCACCTGGGTCGACACGCACACTCATCTCGACCGGTATGACGAAGCGGAACGGTCGGCGATCCTGGGCCGAGCACGCGAGTCAGGCGTGGCTATGGTGACGGTAGGCGTCGACATCGAATCGTCGCGCCATGCGCTCGCGATCGAGGGGACGGCTGGAGCGGTGGTCGGGGCCCATCCGCTGCACGCGGCGGGCGTGGATTTGCACGCGCTGGCGAGCCTGCTGGCGCAACCCGGGGTCGTGGCGATCGGGGAGTGCGGGTTCGATGCCGCAGGGCCACCGTTCGAAGTACAGGCTGGTGCATTCAAAGCGCAGGCACGGGCCGCGCGCGCGTTGCGCTTGCCGCTTGTGCTCCACGTTGATGGTGAAGGCGCGTTCGACATGCTCGCTGCGCATGCCGCCGAGCTCGATGGGGTGGGCGTCATCCGCCACTACTTCACGGGCAGCGAGCTTGAAGCGACCTGGCATGCGGAGCGTGGCCACTACCTTTCGTTCGGGAACCCGCTGCGCCGGGAGCCGGTGCTCAGAGAGGTCGCGCTTGGCTACCCCGCCGAACGGATCGTCATCGAGACGGATTCCTACCCACTTGCCAACCGGCGGACAGAGCCGAGGGACGTGGCCAGGGTCGGTGAATCACTGGCGCTGGTCCGTGGTTGGACGTTCGGGGAGGCCTCGGCGCGCTTGCTGGAGAACACGCGGCGGGCGTTGCCGCGGCTGCGCGTGTAGGCGGGCGCCTTTACAAAAAGGGAGCTCTTACGTCGCGAACTCTGGACATTGGACTCCGGACTTTACATACTGACCGTCCACTAATTAGGGAAACCCCGTATGCCCCCGCTTCACAACCTCACCGCAAAAGGCTTCATTCTCGCTGCATGTGCCGTGGCAGCCGGAGGATCGTTCGCGACGATTGCGTCGGCGGTGGAACCGCTTGCTTCGCGTGGGGGCTCGCGCATCGGGACGATTGACCCGATCCTGGGGACCACGGGCATCCTGATGATGACGATCGGGCTGGCGGTGATGGGGATCACGCGGCTGCGATATGGACCTCGCCCGGTACCGGACGTCCCGGCGAGGCCGCTGGTGCTCGCGCGGCAGGCGCCGCAGTTCCAACCGATTGCGCGGCCGCCATCGCCGGGTCTCGCACTGGTCGATGCCCTGGCTGCGACCTCGGAAGCGCTGGACGAGCTGGCTGAATCGCTACCCCGAAAGCGGCGGCAACGGATAACGACGGCCGCCAGCCGGGTCGCGAACGCGCGTGCTCTGCTTGAGGCGCATACGCGACGTTAGCCGGCAACGGCTACTTTTCGAACGGGTTGGGTTGGCCGTACTGCTCGCTCAGCAGTCGGAGGAAGTCCTTGATTGGCGGGGCAAGGATGCGGTTTCGGAGCACATGGACGCCGATTTCCCGCTGCGCCGGTTGCTCCATGTCCTTGATATCGACCTCGACGAGCGTGCCGCTCTGAATCTCCCGGACGATGGACACCTTGGGCAGGATGGCGATGCCGAGACCGGCTTCGACCATGTGCTTCGTGGTTTCCATGTCATCCAGTTCCATGACGGATTCTGGGACGACGCCGACGCGGAGGAACATCGAGTAGACCAGGCTGTGGTAGCTGGAACCGCGTTCGAAGAACAGGAACGGTTCGCGGCCAGCTTCGGAGATGGTGACACGGCCCTTCTTCGCGAACGGATGGTCCGGCTTCACGACGAGGCCGAGATCGTCGTTGTAGAGGTGAAGTGATTCGACTTCCGGGTGCTGGGCGAGGCGGGTGACTGCCAGGTGGGATTCGCCGGCGAGCAGACCCTCGATGATGTCCTCGGTTTGGCCGGTGACCAGGTGGACATGGACGCGGGGCCGTGCCTCACGGAAGCGCTTGAGGATGCCGGGCAAGACGTAGGTCGCGATGGACGACGATGCGCCGATACGGATGCTGCCAATATCGCCGTGGCGGACCGCCTCGATAGCGTCGGTGCCTTCCTGGACGGCGGTGAGGGCGCGCTGGGCATGGGGCATGAACGCGTGGCCGGCATCGGTAAGGGTGACACTGCGGCCGGTGCGTTCGAAGAGGCGTTCGCCAATCTCGCGTTCGAGGGATTGGATGCGCGCGGTTACCGAAGGCTGCGTGAGGAAGAGCGCTTCCGCGGCACGGCTGAATGACCGGTGGTGCGCCACCTGGATAAAGGCTTCGAGCTGTGCGAGTTCCAACCTATCGGCTCCCAACCACTACCGCCGCTGACGCGGAGATGTTCACTGAAAAAAGTTTGCGTTGATCTCAATGTACTTGCGCGAGGCTTCATCAAGCGAATCTTCGTGGAAGATCGCGGTGACGGGGCAGGCGAGTTCGCAGGCCGCGCAATCGATGCACGTATCCGGATTGATGTAGTACTGGGGCGCGTCATCGGTGGTGTGGATGCAATCCACAGGGCAGACATCGACACACGACGCGTCTTTGGTGCCGATGCACGGTTCGGTGATGACGTACGGCAACCCTGGTTCCCCCTGCCCTAGATCGTATCCGGACGGACGCCCGATTTATACACGACAACGTCGCCGAGCACCCGCGCCTGGCATGCGAGGCGGATGCGGGGATCTTCGACGGAACGGGCGCCGCGCTGGCGAATGAGGTTGGCGCGTTCGAACCTACCCATGCCGGAAAGGCGACCGACACCGCTGAAGACTTCCATGGCGCAGTTTGTACATTCGCCGTTGCGGTTGCAGCCCACCGGCCAGAAGTAGCCGGCGGCATTGGCGGCATCCATGACGGTTTCGTTCAAGGGAGCTTCGAATTCGAAGCCAGCCGGTTCCACGCGCACCCTTGCCATTTCAACCATTGTGCCATGCGCGCCGGGATGGGCGGCACGGATACGAACTTTCGGGTAGTTACTCGTTTGCGACTGTTCTTTCACCGACACCTTGCCGTTCCTCATGAGTGAACACCCCTAAATCGCTGCCATAGAGCGCGCGAATGCAACCGGAGGGAGCCCGTGCCTGCTACGCCGCCACACCAGGCAACCGAGGTCTACGCGTGACCTCGCCGGAGCGTGCGATCGTCACGCCGAACCTGTATGTCGTGCCGCCTTCGAGCGCTGCGGAGGCGCTGGACGAGCTTTCGGTCATCGTCGATGCGTCGCCGGACCTGATCTGCGTGACGGACCTGGACGGACGGTTCCGGTTCGTGAACCCGGCGTTCACGCGGCTGCTGGGGTACGCGCCATCGGACCTGGTGGGCCGTTCCTCGTTGAGCCTGATTCACCCTGAGGATGTCCAGGATGTGATCGATGCGGTGCGACAGGATCCGGATGCGACGGGTGTGGCGTTCCGGTTCCGGCATGCGGAAGGACACTGGTTCCACGCGGAGATGAACCGCCGGGTGACGTACGACGCCACCGGGGAACCGACGAGCGCGGTGATCGTCTCGCGGGATATTTCGGACCGGGTGCGGGCGGAGGAGCGCTTCCGCGTTACAGCGGACCACTCGCCGATCGGCATGTACATCGCCCAGGAGCGGGTTATCAAGTACGTGAACCCGCGGTTCGAGGAGCTGACCGGCTTTTCGGCGGATGAGCTGATTGGGGCGGACCCGCTTTCGCTCGTGATCCCGGAGGACCGGGAGCTGGTGCGCCTGAACGCGGTCGCGATGCTTCGCGGGGAACGGGCGAACGAGTACGAGTACCGGATCATCAACAAGTCCGGGCAGGTCCGCTGGATCATGGAGAGCGTCGTGTCGATCGACTACCACGGCGGCCGAGCGGCGCTGGGGAACTACATCGACATCACCGACCGAAAGGCGGCCGAGCAGGAACAGGCCCGCGTGATGAAAGAGCTGGCCCGTTCGAACGAGGAGCTGGGGCAGTTCGCGTATGTGGCTTCGCATGACTTGCAGGAGCCGCTGCGGATGGTGGCGAGCTTCACGCAACTCCTCGCGCGGCGCTACCGGGGCCAACTGGACGACGACGCCGACGAGTTCATCCGCTATGCGGTGGATGGCGTGACGCGGATGCAGAACCTGATTAACGACCTGCTCGCGTATTCGCGGGTTGGGACGCGCGGCAACCCGATGGTCGCGGTGGACATGAACACCTCGGTGGGCCGTTCACTCGCGAACCTGACGGCGGCCATCGAGGAATCGGGCGCGACGGTCACGGTGGGGGACCTGCCGACCGTTTCAGCGGATAGCACGCAGCTCGAGCAGCTGTTCCAGAACCTGATCGGGAACGCGATTAAGTACCGCGGCGAGCGGACGCCGGAGGTGCGCGTTTCGGCCACGGCGGAAGGGGACTCGTGGCACTTCACCATCAGCGACAACGGCATTGGCATTGATCCCGCCTATGCCGAGCGCATCTTCGTGATCTTCCAGCGCCTTCACGGCAAGGAGGAGTACGAGGGGACCGGCATTGGGCTCGCGATCTGCAAAAAGATCGTGGAGCGCCATGGCGGACGCATCTGGGTCGAATCGCAGCCGGGAGCCGGCTCGACCTTCCACTTCACCATCCCGGCGCAGGGGAGTGACGAATCATGAGCACCACAGTTGGGCGCCCCGCCGAAGTCCTTTTGGTCGAGGACAGCCCCGGCGACGTTCGCCTCACGCGCGAAGCCCTGAAGGAGGGCAAGGTGCGGAACAACCTGAGCGTTGTTTCGGACGGTGTGGAGGCGATGGAGTTCCTTCGGCGCGAAGGCAAGTACAAGGACGCGCCGCGGCCAGACATTGTTCTGCTGGACCTGAATATGCCGCGGAAGGACGGCCGCGAAGTGCTCGCCGAGATGAAGAGCGACGAGCAGTTGAAGCGCATCCCCGTGGTGGTGTTGACCACCTCGGAGGCGGAACAGGACATCCTGCGGACGTACGACCTGCACGCGAATTGCTATCTCACCAAGCCTGTCGATCTCGAGCAGTTCATCTCGATCGTGAAATCGGTCGAGGACTTCTGGCTCACGATTGTGCAGCTACCCAGGAGCTAACGACTCATGAGCGAAGCCATCCGCATCCTCCTGGTCGAGGACAACATGGGAGACGCCGTGCTGCTGCGGGAGACGCTGCGCGACGCGGGCGAACCCGGCTGGTTCGAGCTTTCCCATGTGACGCGCCTCGAAGAAGGGCTCGTCCGGCTGACGACGTCGTTGTTCGACGTTGTGTTGCTGGACCTGTCCCTGCCGGATGCGCATGGGCTGGAAACGCTGAGCCGGGCCCGGGCCCACACGGGCGGCACGCCGATCGTGGTGATGACGGGCACGAACGACGAGACCCTCGCGCTGAAGGCGATGCAGGAGGGCGCGCAGGACTACCTGGTGAAGGGCGTCGTGGATAGCCAGACGCTCGCGCGGTCGCTGCGGTACGCGATCGAACGGCAGCGGCTAATCGCCGAGCTTGCCCAGGCGAACGAATTGCAGCGCCACCTGGCGAACCACGACGCGTTGACGGGGCTGCCGAACCGGCAGTTGTTCTACGACCGGCTGGAACAGTGCTTCGGGCACGCGCGGCGGGAGGGAAAGAACGTAGCGGTGCTGTTCTTCGACCTGGACGACTTCAAGTTCAAGAACGACTCGCTTGGACATGACGCCGGTGACCGCATTTTGAAGACGATCGGCAAGCGCGTGACGCACGTCATCCGGGCGAGCGATACGGCGGCCCGGCTGGGCGGGGACGAGTTCACGTTCATCCTGTACGACGCCGGGACACCGGAGGACGTGGCACGGATTGCGCACAACCTGCTGGACACCATCGCCGACCCGATCACGATTGATGCGAACGAACTGCACGTGACGGCGAGCGCGGGGATCAGCATGTTCCCGGCCGACGGCGACGATGTGGAGACGATCATTCGCAATGCAGATATGGCCATGTATCGCGCGAAGGCCGCGGGCCGGAATACCTACCAGTTCTACCTCCCGGCGATGAATGAGCGGGCGCTCCAGCGCATGGACATGGAGCACCGATTGCGGTTCG
>CALFYR010000059.1 GCA_937954195.1 uncultured Dehalococcoidia bacterium | reverse complement strand
ACGAAAGCTCCGCACCCCATAACCTGTCCTCACCAAATGCCCACAAGGTCAGTCTGGCATCCGCCGCACAACTCCCCCACTCGGTATTATGATGGAACCACCCATGGGATTCGGTCACATCACCAAGCAACTGGCCACCGAAGCGCTCGCCGACGCACTCTCGCCGGACAAGCCGGACAAAGCAGCGGCCCCCGTATCCGAAAACCTCGGAGCAGCCATCGTCAAACAGGTACAAGCCATGCAGGCGGCGCTAAAGGACACCGAAGAGTTGGCGGTGTTCTTCCACAACGGCATCGAAGCCCTGCGCGTACTCGATTTCTTCCAGCCTTCGCCGCAACTGGTAGTCATGACCGGCCACGACACCGCACGCAACGTGACCCGCGTCATCCTCCCCGGTGAAAAGCTCCAACTCACCTGCAAGGTGGTCAAGGTTCAATCCGGTGCCCAAGCCGTCCGTGTCCGCTTTATCACCCCGAAGTAAGCCGTCGAGCACCACGTCGCGCCCTTTCCGCGATGGCCCAAAACATGCAAGTATTGCAGTATGCCTTCTCCGAACTGGGGTGATCGTCTGTCCCCAATCATCCTCCTCGCCAACAACTGGATCAGCCGTATCGGCGTCGTCCTCGTTAGCGCCGCCGGTGTCTTCTGGCTCTTTCTGCTGCCCACCTATCTGCAAGGTCACGCCGGCAGCGCGTATCTCGGCATTCTCCTCTTCCTCATTCTCCCCACCGCCTTCTTTGCCGGACTTTTCCTCATTCCCACCGGCATCGTGCTGCAACGCAAGAAGATAACGACCCCCGTCGAACCTTCTCTCGAGTTCCCCACGCTCAGTTGGGCCAACCCCGCCTTCCGCCGCCTGGCAACCTTCGTCGGCGTCACCACCCTCGCCAATATCATGATCGCCGCCAATCTCACCTACCGCGCGGTGGAGCACATGGACAGCGTGCAGTTCTGCGGAGCCACCTGCCACGTCGTCATGAAGCCCGAATATTTCGCCTACCAGAATTCCCCCCATTCCAAGGTCGAGTGCGTGAAATGCCACATCGGTCCCGGTGCATCCTGGTTCGTGCAGAGCAAGCTATCGGGTGTCGGTCAGGTGGTGGCCGTCGCTCTCGACAACTATGAACGTCCCATCCCCACGCCTGTCGAGAATCTGCGCCCGGCACGTGAGACCTGCGAAGGCTGCCATTGGCCCGATAAGTACGGCGGTGACCGCCTCCGCGTCATTACCCATTTCAACGACAGCGGCGAACAGACGAAATCCGTCCTCCTGATGCACATCGGTGGTGGCGGATATCAGGGCAAAGGCATTCACACCGCGCACGTCGGCAAAGGCATCCGCATCCGCTACGGCCATTCCGACCGCGCCCGCCAGACTATCCCCTGGGTTGAGTATTCCCGCAACGGCGACGTCCGCGAGTTCTTTGCCGAAAAGACCAAGAAGGAGGATGTGGCCAAGCTGTCCATCCGCGAGATGGATTGCGTCGATTGCCACAACCGTCCCAGCCACACCATGACGCTGCCCGAACGCTCGGTGGACAACATGATGGCGGCCGGCGATATCCCCGCTGATCTCCCGCTCATCAAGAAGATCGCCGTCGAAACGTTGAAAAAAGACTACGGCAACACCCAGCGCGGCGAAGCCGAAATCCCCCAGGCCATCGCCGCCTACTACAAAACCAACCACGCCGACGTCTTCGCCAAGCGCCAGGCCGATGTAACAAAAGCGGCACAGAATGTTTTAGCCATCTGGCAGCGCAACGTCTTCCCCGAAATGAAGGTCACCTGGGGCACCTACGTCAACAACATCGGCCATACGGATTACCCCGGATGCTTCCGCTGCCACGACGATGCTCATAAGACGCAGGATGGATCGCAAGCCATCGGCCAGGACTGCAACGCCTGCCACGGCCTGCTCGCCATGGAAGAGTCCGATCCGAAGGTGCTCAAAGACCTCGGACTCGTCACCGAATAGCTAAAACAGCAGCTTCAAGCCCAATTGCAGCCGGCGCGGATTCTGCGCCGACTGCACCCGCCCGAACGTCGGGTTCCCGAAGAACAGATCCGGCAGATCGAAATTCGCACGGTTGAACAGATTGAACGTTTCCAGCCGCAGTTGCATCGTCA
>CALFYR010000058.1 GCA_937954195.1 uncultured Dehalococcoidia bacterium | reverse complement strand
TCCTGGCCCGTTGTTCTCTGCCGTTCTGACCGCAAGAACGGGCGGACCGCTCACGCCGCGTCCCGCCTGCTCATCACTCCACCAGGTGGCAGGCCACCTTGCGGTCTTTGCCGATGGCGCGAAGTACCGGTTCTTCGCTGCGGCATCGATCGAAGGCCAGCGGGCAGCGGGTGTTGAACCGGCAGCCGGCGGGCGGGCGGGCCGGGCTCGGCAGATCGCCCTGCAGCAGGATGACTTCGCGTTCGGCTTCGAGCGCCGGGTCCGGCACGGGTACGGCGGCGAGCAACGCTTTCGTGTAGGGGTGCAGTGGCTCTTCGAACAACTTCGCCGCGGGCGCGTACTCCACCACCTTGCCCAGGTACATCACCGCCACCTGGTGCGAGATGTAGCGCACGGTCGAGAGGTCGTGCGAGATGAAGACGAAGCTCACGCCAAGCTCGTTCTGGAGGTCGCGCATCAGGTTCACTACCTGGGCCCGCACCGAGACATCGAGCGCGCTCGTCGGCTCGTCGGCAACGATGATGTCCGGCTCAAGCGCGAGCGCTCGCGCGATGCCGATGCGCTGCCGCTGCCCGCCGGAAAGCTGGCTCGGGTAGCGGTCCGCCATATCTACCGAGAGGCCGACCTGGGAGAGCAGCAGTTCGACGCGGTCCCGCCGTTCGCTCTTCGAGCCAATGCGCTGGATGTCGAGCGGTTCCGAGACGCAGGCGCCGACTTTCATCTTGGGGTCGAGCGAGGCCATCGGGTCCTGGAACACCATCTGGACCTTGCGGCGATATTCCTTCTTGTCGAACTGGGGCACCTTCACGATGTCGGTACCGTTGATGATGATCTGGCCGGCTGTCGGCTCATCGAGGCCGACGATCACGCGGCCCGCGGTGGTCTTCCCGCAGCCGCTTTCGCCCACCACGCCGAGGGTTTGGCCCTTCTCCAGGTAGAGGTCGATGCCATCGACCGCGCGGACGTTCGTGCCTTCCTTCCAGAAGGCGGCCGAGCGCTTCGTGAAGTGCTTCTTCAAGCCGCGAACATCGAGCACGGGCGCGGCGCCGCCGGGGTTTCGCGCGGCCTCGGTTAGTGGTTCGGCTGTCGCCATTGGGCTCCTCCGGGTTCGGTTTCGGTGACGAGGCAGGCCGCCTCGTGATTCGTTCCGCGGCGGGTGAGTTCCGGGCGCACCTGCCGGCAGCGTCCCTGCACGAGATCGCAGCGAGGCGCGAACGAGCAGCCCTCGGGCAGCCGCGCCAGGTCCGGTGGCGTGCCGTCAATCTGCGCGAGCCGCTCCGGCATTTCGCCCCCAACGGTCGGGATGGAGGCGAGCAATCCGCGGGTGTAGGGGTGCTGGGGGTTCTCGAAGATCTCCTCGACCGGGCCAATCTCGACGAGACGTCCGCCGTACATCACTCCGACGCGGTGCGCGAAACGCGCGACGACGCCCATGTCGTGGGTCACGAAGATCACGGCCGAGTTCAGGGCCGCCGCCTGTTCCTTCAGCAACTCGATGATCTGCGCCTGGATGGTCACATCAAGCGCGGTTGTCGGTTCATCGGCGATGAGCAGCCGGGGTTCGCAGGCGACGGCCATGGCGATGAGGACGCGCTGGCGCATGCCACCGCTCAGTTCGTGCGGGAACGCCCGGATGTTGCGTTCCGGGTCGGGGATGCCGACGCGACGGAGGGCCTCAAGGGCCTTCTGTTCGGCGGCGTGCTGCGAAAGTCCGAGGTGCCGCTTCAACGGCGCAGTGATCTGGTCGATGACCCGAAGCACCGGGTTCAGCGAGGTCATCGGGTCCTGGAAGATCATCGTGACCTTCGAACCGCGGATGGCCCGCAACTCGCGGCCCTGCAGCGCGAGCAGGTCCTGCCCTTCGAGCATGGCACTCCCGGAGACGATCTTGCCGGGGTAGGTGACAAGTTGCAGGAGCGACATCGACATGACGCTCTTGCCGGAGCCGGATTCGCCCACGATGGCGAGCCGCTCGCCCGGCGCAAGGTCGAAGCTCACGTTGTCGACGGCTTTCACGGTGCCGCGCTTCGTTTCGAACTCCACGGAGAGGTCGCGGACGCTGAGCAACGGTTCGACGCCGTAGCCGGGGGAAGCGGGACGGGCCAGGGTTGCGGAGGAAGTCATAGCAAGGGCTCCTTTCGCCTAGTGGCCCGCCGCGCGGGGGTCCAGGTTTTCGCGAATGCCGTCCGAGAACAGGTGCAGGCTGATCGAGACGATGACGATGAAGACGCCGGGGAGGGTCGAAATCCACCAGGCCTCGCGCAGGTACTCGCGGCCTTCGGAGACGAGGTTGCCGAGCGACGGCTCCGGCGGGACGAGCCCGAGGCCGAGGAAGCTGAGTGCGGCCTCCGCCAGGATCGCGTTCGCCGCGTAGATGGAGGCCACCACCAGCATCGGCGCGATGGTGTTGGGGATGACGTGCTTCATGAGAAGCCACCACGTCGGCGCGGACGCCATGCGGGCGGCATCGATGTACGTGCGTGACTTCAGGCTCAGGGCGAGCGAACGCTGGAGGCGGACCGCCCGCGGCGCA
Source organism: uncultured Dehalococcoidia bacterium (assembly GCA_937954195.1). Classification (GTDB taxonomy): domain Bacteria; phylum Chloroflexota; class Dehalococcoidia; order Tepidiformales; family Tepidiformaceae; genus Amarobacter. The sequence goes on along the minus strand of CALFYR010000058.1, from coordinate 4,202 downwards.
TCGGAGAGCGAGATCGCCAGGATCACCTGCCACATCCCGGGCCCGAACACGGCGATGAAGCCGATGGCCAGCAGCAGCGACGGGAACGCGAGGAACAGGTCCACCACGGCCGAGACGGCCATATCGACCGTCTTCCCCATGAACCCGGCGATGGTGCCGAGCACCATGCCAACCGTGAGCGCGATGGTTGCCGCCGCGAAGCCAACCGTGAGCGACACCTTCAGCCCGGAGAGCGTCCTGGAGAAGATGTCGCGGCCCAGCTTGTCGGTGCCGAAGGGGTGTTCGAGCGACGGCCCCACGAGCGAGGCGCGAATGTCCGGCGCCAGCGGGTCCGGGATCGGCAGCCATGGCGCCACGGCGGCCAACAGCACAATGGGCGAAAGGATGATCAACCCGAGCAGGTTGTTCCGGTTGCCAACGAACGCCTTCATCCCGCGGAACGGGAGCCTGGCCGTAGTTCGCGCGGCCGGGTTCCCGGCCGCCGCCTGTGCACCTGAGTATTGCATCGATTCTGCCTCCCGCCTGCCGGCGCCGAGTTGGATCAGGAGAGCCGCACCCGGGGGTCGACTCGCGTGTACACCACGTCCGTGAGGACGTTGACGATGACGAACATGAGCGCGAACAGCAGGATCACGCCCTGGATGACCGGGTAGTCCCGGCCCGCGATGGCCTTGATGAGGACGGTGCCCATACCAGGCAGGCTGAAGATGCTCTCGGTGATGACGGTGCCGCCGATGAGCCGCCCGACGCTCAGGCCGGTAATCGTCACCAGGGGTAGCGCCGAATTGCGAAGCGCGTGGCGGAACAGCACCTGGAGCTCTGGTGTCCCGAGGGCCCGGGCCGTTCGGACGTAGTCATCGTTCAGGCTTTCGAGCACCGCGGTCCGAGTGATTCGGGCCACCGATGCCACCTGGCCGATCGAGAGGATCGATACTGGCAATGCGAGCCGCTTGACCACGTGGACGGGGTCGCCCCAATCAATGGGCCCGGAGACGGGGAACCAGCCGAGCTGGATGGAGAAGAACAGAATGAAAATCAGCGCGAGCCAGAAGCCCGGGATGGTGTCGATGATCATCGCGCCGGTGGTGAGCGCTGAATCAGCGCCCACATTACCCCGGGACCGGGCATAGGCGGCGAACGCGCCAATTGGCACCGAGATGATCATCCCCAGCACGAGGCTGGAAAGGCCAACGACCACCGTTACCGGAAGGGCGTCCATCACCATGGTGGTGACCGGAAGCCCGGTGTGGAGCGACCGGCCCAGGTCGAACTGGGCGACGCTGCTGACGTAGTTCCAGTACTGCTCCAGCAGCGGCCCGTTGGTCCCGAGCCGCTCCCGGAGCAGCTCGAGCGCTTCACCGCTGAGCGTCTCGCCGCCGACTGCCGCCGCCGGGTCGCCCGGGATGAGCCGGACCATCAGGAAGACCACCGTTACGATGCCAAGCACGGTGGGGACAACAGCCCCACCACGCTTGATCAGGTACGCGGTCACGAGTGCGCCTCGATGACGACGGGATACCAGTTGACCGCCGAGAGCTTGTCTACCACGACGTTCTTCACGTACGGGTAGGCGGCCCAGATTGTCGCGCCCGAGCTGTACGGCAGGTAGGGCAGCTCATCCGAGACGATCTGCTGGACCTTGGCGTAGAGCTCCTTGCGCTTCTCCAGGTCGAGTTCGCCGCGAGCCGCCTCCAGGGTGCTCACCACCTCGGGGTTGTTGTAGCGCGCGCTGTTGAAGCCCTTCGGCGGCAGGTTATCCGGGTGCAGGTAGCCGAACAGCAGCGTGTCCGGGTTCACCGCCGGGTATAGGCGGTTCGAAACTTCGAAGTCACCCGCCGTGCGCCGCGAGTTGTACACGGTGTTCTCGACGATATCGAGCTCCATGTTGATGCCGATGTCCTTGAGCAGCGCCTGCTGGTAGAGGATGTCGTCGCTCACGGAGCCCTGGGCCGCCGTGGTCATCTGCTTGTAGCTGAAGCTTTCGATGCCGGCTTCGGCCATGAGCGCCTTGGCCTTCTGAGGGTCGTACGTGTACTTCGTCACCGCGTCCGAGTACATCTCCATGTACTGCGGGAGGATGCTGAACGCCTGCCGCGCCGAGGGGTTGAACTGTTCCAGCGAGGACTTGATATCCATGCCGTAGGCGATGGCCTTGCGCAGGCGTGGGTCGCTCAGCTGCCCGAACTCGGGGTTGAACATCCAGACGCTGTTGGAAGCGCCGCTCACCTGGGGCAAGTCCAGCCCGGCTTCGGTGAGCCGCTTGATGCGCTCCGGCACCGTGCCGATGCTCATCGCGACATCGACTTCCCCGTTGATGATGGCAGCCTCGGCCGCGTTCACCTCCTGGATAAGGTTGAAGCGAATCTCTTCCAGCGTGGCCGGGCCCTTGTGGTAGCCCTCGTGGCGCTTGAGCACCATGTAGCTGTTCGCCTGCCACTCGGTCATTTCGAAGGGCCCGAGGCCCACGGGGTTGCGGGCGTAGTCCGCACCGTACTTCTCGACCGCTTCCTTCTTCACGATCTGGCCCTGGTGGTAGTTGCCCACCTGGTACAGGAAGTTCACGTCGGGGGATTTGAGGACGAACTTCACCGTGTAGTCATCGAGCGCTTCGACCGACTGCATGTTGTTCAGCTCGGGGGCATACACCGAACCGAGCGCCGAATCGAGCACGCGGTTGAACGAGTACACGACGTCGGCCGCCGTGAACGGGCCGAAGTCCTGGTGCCACGTCGCGTTGTCGACCAGCTTGAAGGTGTATTCGGTCGCGTCCGGCGAGATCTCCCACTCGGTCGCGAGGTCGGGGATGGGGTTGCCGGTCAGAGGGTCGTAGGCGGTGAGGGCCGCGTACACATTCGTGGCGATGTTCTCGGCCTCGATCCGGAACAGCGTGTGCGGGTCCAGGCCAACCGGCTCGTTGTACTGCCGCACCAGGAGCTTCTGCTCATCGGCGAGCTGGATGGCGTTTGGGTCCACCGTCGGCGAAACGGCCGTCGTGGGTACCGCACCATCGCCTGCGTCCGTCGTCGCGGTTGGGTCCGCGGCGGCGTCGTCGTCGTCGCTGCCGCAGGAAACGGAGAGGGCCCCAAGGCCACCGGCGACAGCGGCCGCGCCTGCGCCCTTCAGGATGGTTCGGCGTTGCATTCGGCGGAAGTTCGTCACGTTCTTTCCCTCTGGAAATGGATTGGGGCCCCTGCCCCTGGCTGTGAATTACCGAGGGGAGCCTTGCAAGTGCCCGGCTCCCCTCGTGTGTTCGCTGGCGCGCCGTCCTAGGCGGTCGCCCCGACCAGTTCGCCCGCGACCGCCACGGGGGCGAATTCCACGAGCTTGCTCGTCGTGAAATCCATGCAGTAGCTATAGGCGCCGCCCATGTACTGCGCGTACGTCCGCGCCTCGGCCTCGACGGTCGCCGCCGTGCAATCCAGCGGGATGAGCGTCATGTAATGGCGGTTGGCGAAACCGAGCGCGGCGGCATGCGCGCAGGTCGCGGCGGATACGCCGGTGACCAGCACGGTCCACTCGCCGGCGGTAATGCCCTTCTCGGCGAGCAGCTCCTCCATGCCCTCCCACGCCCAGACGTCGTGGCTCCACTTCTGGATGACGGGCTCGCCCGGCTTCGGGGCGATCTCCTCCACGATCTCCACATCCCACGTGCCAACCAGCAGGTGGAGCGGCAGGTTGTAGTAGGCGTGCTCGGGCGAATCCTCGGTGCGAACCGATTGCACGTAGATGACGGTCGCCCCGGCGGCGCGCGCCTTTTCGAGTAGTCGCGCATTTCCTTCGATCACATTGAAGGAACGTTCGTTGCCTTTCTTGCAGAAGTTGTTCTGCATATCGACAACAACCACAGCCGTCTTCTTCGGGTCCAGGTTGAATGCCTTGGGGGTTGGCGTATCAACGGTGATGGTTACTGTTTCAGGAAGTGGATCCCAGGCCATTTCAGTTCTCCTATCGTTCGCAACCATGGCTTTGGATGTCAGCACCATCGATGTGGTCAAGCTATGCTCCAAGTGTTGCGGCGGTATTCCGCGTTTATTACGCGGCAGTTACGAGTGGTCAGCCGTTTCTATTGCTCGAATCAGTCAGGCCGTTGCTCCGGCCAGTTCCGCAACGGGGGCGGCAACAGGAGCGAACTCGATCATCGTGCTCAGGGTGAAGGCCATGTCGTAGGCGTACCCCTTCTGCTGGTACTGGTCGTAGATGCG
>CALFYR010000057.1 GCA_937954195.1 uncultured Dehalococcoidia bacterium | reverse complement strand
TTCCGCTTCGCCGAGGTATTCGAGGGCGCCGGGCAGGTCTCCGAGCGACTGGCAGAGCCGAGCGTTGGCAAGGCAATGGCGGAACGGCGTCCGGGGAGGGTAGACGCCGAGCCGCTCGGCTTCGGCCAGCTCCCGTGCCGCGGCATCGAGGTCGTTCTGTTCGCACGCGATCTCGCTCAGGCCGATGTGGAGGTTCGCGACCCCACGATATGTGGTACCCGGTTGCCGTTCGACGAAGGCGATGGTTGCCTCACATCGGCGGCGAGCGTCTTCGAGACGGCCCCGTGCTTTCAGGAGCTCGGCGTCGTGATAGCTCGAGGTGATGGCTAGTCCTGTGTCGCCTGCCTGTTCGAAGCTCGCAACTGCCTGGGCGTGGAGTGCCTGCGCGGGATCGAGGTTGCCTTCGAACCAGCGCGCCAGGCCGAGAAGAGCAAGCGCTGTGCCCCGCCAGTGGGGTTCGTTGTCGTTGAACAGGGCGAGCGCCGCGTTGGCCTGCGCCTCCGTGCCATCGACGTCGCCGGCCGCTATCGCGAGGTAGCCCCGTGCGGCCGCCACCCGTGATCTGAGGATACGGACGGCCTCCGCGTCTGGAGAGGCGGACTGATCGAGGGCGATGAGCCCTTCTTCGGCGATGTTGAGCCAGCGGGAGGAAGCCTCCAACTGGCCAAGGCCCTGAAGCGCATGTCCGTAGTACATACTGAGCGCCGGGCGCGCCCGAATGAACTCGTGGGGGACAGGTTGGAGCCAGGAGGTCAGGCGTTCGGGGTGGTGATGCTGAACGACGGATTCGGCCTCGCGCTCGGCGGCGGCGGCCATTCGCGCGTAGTCCTTCGCTTCCAGCGCATGCTGAATGGCGGCATCCGGGTAACCGTTCGCGGAATACCAGTCGCTGGCGCGGACATGGAGGGCCGTGGCCGCGCCGGGAGACGACTCGTCGAGGTGGGCGCGGAGCACGTCGGAGAACAGGTGGTGGTAGCGGAACCATTCCCGGCGGTCATCGAGCGGGACCAGGAAAAGGTTTCGCCGCTCGAGCAGGCTGAGCATTGCCCTACTGTCCTCTCGCTGCGTCACGGCGTCGCAGAGGGCGGCATTCAGGCGGTGGAGGATGGAGGTCTGCAGCAGGAAGTCGCGGACGTCGTTCTCCAGCTGGCCAAGGATCTCTTCGACGAAGTAGTCGACGACGTACCGTTCATCGCCCGAGAACGCGGCAATGGTTTCGCGGCGGTTTTCCCGGGTATTCAGCGAGAGCGCGGCCAGGTGGAGGGCGGCGAGCCATCCTTCGGTGCGGCTCTCAAGCGCGCCAACTTCATCCTCGGTGAGTTCGAGGCCCATTGAGTCGCGAAAGAACAACCGGGTCTCGTCGGGCGTGGTTCGGAGGTCGTGCGCGCGTATCTCCGTGAGTTCGCCGCGCACCCGGAGCCGAGCCAGTGGCAAGGCCGGGTCGGTACGGCTCGCTATGACGACCTGGAAGTTGGGCGGGCAATGCCCGATGAGGAACGCCATCTGCTCGTGGACTTCCGGCGCCGTTACGGTGTGAAAATCGTCGAGCACGAGGACGAGGCTCTCGCTGATTCGTCCGAGGTCGTTGACGAGGTGGGCGAGGAACTGGTGGGTTACCGATTGGGCGGACGCCATGGCCGTGGTGGCCTGGAACTCACCAGGTCGCGCCCGCGAGAGCGCTTCCATGACGTTGCGCCAGAAGGTTGGCGGGTTGTTGGTCGCCTCATCGAGGGAGAGCCAGGCGACGGCGCGGCCAGCGGCCCGGAGGGAGGCGACCCATTGGGAGAGAAGCGTGGACTTTCCGAAGCCCGGCGGCGCCGACACGAGGATGAGGCGGCTTGTTGGCGATCCCGCCATTCGTTGCAGGAGCCGCTGCCGGTGCACGAGCCCATCACGCGCGGGTGGGACGTAGAAGCGGGTTTCCAGCAGCGAACCATCTGAAGCATCATCGTTCGCTGCGGACATCGCCCTGCCAGTGTACTTCGGTGCCCGGGCGACTCGATACGTGACGGCGAGTGCACAACGCCGGGCCAACAGTGGCCCGGCGCTGTGGATGCACGCGATGAGGACTCGGGGTCAGGCGGCGGCCGCGGAGGTGGACGCCGGCTTGATGTTCTCGTTGCCGCGGAACATGTTTGCCGGGTCGTACTTCTCCTTCAGGACGGCGAGCTTCTGGTAGACGCCGTTGGCGTAGGCCTCGCGGATGCGCTGTTCGCCTTCAGCCTGGAGGAAGTTGGAGTAGACGCCGTCGGCGTGCTGGCGGATCGAGGCCCAGAACGAATCGACCCACTCAGTGTTCTGGTGGTCGCCTTCGGTCTCTTCCCAATGGGCGATGATCGCGAGCATGAAGTTCGCGTCGCGGTGGG
>CALFYR010000056.1 GCA_937954195.1 uncultured Dehalococcoidia bacterium | reverse complement strand
CACACACGGCATCTCATCGCCGATGCGGGCCGGGTCACCCGATGGCAGCAGCACCAGGTTCCACCCATCCGCTACCTCCACCACGGTCTCCGGGAACGGCGTTGGTGTCCCGGTCGGCAGCGCGGTCGGCGATGGCGATGGGCTCGGGGTCGGTGTCGGGGTGCCCACGTCAGCCGGGTACAGCGCGACCATCCCGGCGATGTCGTCCGCTTCGAGCTGCCGCTGGAGTCCGCTGTACTGGTAGTACATCACCGCCGCCAGTTCGGCATCGGTACACACGCCAAAGGGGGCAGGACACGAATGTCCGAGGCCGGCCACATGCCCCAGTTCGTGCAGGATGACGGTCCGCCAGTCGAGCGTCCCGCCGATGCCCGCCTGGGTGGCCGCCGCGGGGTTGCTGTTCAGCACCAGGTCGGCCTCGTGCTCCAGCTCCTTGCTCGCCACGCCCAGCACGCAGCCGGGCTCGCACGGCAGGCTCTTCCACGAGACCACGTTCTCGCCGTCGGGGCCCTCCTCCAGGATCGAAGCGGTGTTATCGGTGATGCCGCCGTATTCGAACCGGAAGCTCGAACCTTCGACCGCCGACCACTGCTGCAGCCCGTGCAGGATGGCGTCGGGGCTCACGCCGGGGGCCGCGCCCTCCGGGTTGTACGCCACCACCACGGGCAGTTCGTCGGCGTCCCAGCTCCATCCCCAGGGCTGCCAGGCGGCGGTCACCTCGCCGGGTTCGAACCCAACAACGCCGCCGGGCACCAGCTCCCTCGCTGCCCGTTCGGCCGCCGCGCGCGCTTCCTCGCCATCCTTCGCCGCGACCATGAACTGGAGGAGCACCGGCGGCCCGGCAGGACGCCGCACCACCAGGTCGAGCGTGCGCACTTCCGCCGCTTCGGTTTCGGGCGCGCGGCAGACCACGGCCACCACCAGGAACGCGCCGATGAACACGATGATCGCGAGCAGCCAGGTCCGCATCACCACCCCCTACCCCAGACAATCGGCATACGAGGCCGGGCGCGCCACCGGTTTTACCTGCGGTTCAGAAGCCAAGACCTTTCAGGCCGTGGACACCCTTGAGTGCGGCGATTTCGCCGGCGTGCTCGTTCACGTGGATGATGCCGATGTTCGCGATCAGCGCCAGCGCCGGCACGGATTGGCCGCCGAAGCCCTCCATCGGCTTCGCCAGGTCGTCCTCGGTCAGCGAACCGAGCGCGGCTTCTGTGCGGGCGAAGACCGCGTTCGCGTACTCGTCGAACTGCTTGGTCACGGTCACGCCCGCGGCCCACTCGGGGGTCTGGAAGACACCGGGGTTCTCGATGCCGAGCTTCTCGTTCCAGCCGGCCGATTCGTACAGGGTGGGTTCGCCCAGGAAGCGGCTCATCAGGTTGTCCTGGGAAAGGACGATATGGGCGTAGATAGAGCCGATGGAGCCGGCAGTGCCATTGCCCTCGCGCTGGTTGAGAAGGCCCGTGGGGACATCCGCGATGATGCCCTTGAGGATGCGGTGGCTCTGTTCGTACTGGCCCTTCAGGACCTCGGCGACGGTCATAGTGGTGGGACCTCCCGGGGTGTTACCGCCGAGTGTACCGGGTTCGAAGGGGGTGCTGAACATGGGCGGCGTGGTAGCGCCACAGACAGCGATCAACTTAGGCCCGCGCGTAAGCAAGGGCGTGTCGCCGAAACCACAAGCCTGCCCACCAACACCACAAGCGTCCGAACCACACCACTCAATCCTAGGCCCGCGCGTAAGCAAGGTCGTGTCGCCGAAACCACAAGCCTGCCCGCATCTCACAACCGCGCCCGAACCACCACACCAACCCCTAGGCCCGCGCGTCAGCAACGGCGTGTCGCCGAAACCCCAAGCCTGCCCGCGTGCACCACTCCCGCCCGAACCACCACACAAAATCCTGGGCCCGCGCGTAAACAAGGGCGTGTCGTTCAACCCACATGCATGCCCACCGCAACCACACCCCCGCCACCAACAACCCCCTACGTCACTACCGTGTGCAACAACCCCGCCGCCACCCCCGCCAACACCAACCACGCAGTGTTTGGGTTAAACCGGATGAGCACCACCGCCCCGATGAAAAACAACGCGATGGGGTACCACCCGTCCAGCACCTCCCCCGCCAGCCGGAACGTGACCACCAACATCAGCGCCAGCGCGGCGACGTTCACGCCATCGAGGAACGGCGCGGCCCACTTCGAACGGCGCAGGCGCGGCACGAGCGGGTGCGTCAGCGTCACGAACACGAACGACGGCAGGAAGATGCCCGCCGCCGAAACCAGCGCCCCCGGCAGGCCGTCGATGACGTACCCGGCGAACGCCGCCGTGCTGAACACCGGCCCCGGCGTGAACTGCCCGGCGGCAATCGCGTCGACCAGCTGCTGGTCGGTCAGCCACCCGCGGTTGTCGATGAACTCCGTCTCCATGAACGAAACGAGCACGTACCCGCTGCCGTACAGCACGGCGCCGATCTTCAGGAACACGAGGAAGAGCTCGAGGAGGGAGTAGCCGGCCGGGGTCGTGGCGAAGAGGGTGGCCCACGGCGCGCCACCCGGCGGCAGCAGCGGCAGGAAGGCAGGTCGGCCGCCGGGCCAGCGCGGCCGGCGTATCGGCCCCAGCGCCGATTTGGCGCCGCCGGTGGCCGTCCGCAGGCCAAGGCTCACCAGCAGCAGGAAGAGCCCGGCCCCGAGGATAAGCGGTATCTCGCTCACGCCCACCAGGGCCAGCGCGATAACCGCCCCGCCAACCACAAGGGTTTCGATGCCCTTGAAGGCGGCGGTCCGCAGCCCCCATATCGCCTGGATGATGACCGCCAGGATGAAGGGGGTAATCCCGAGGATGATGCCCTCGCCCGCCGGCGTATCGCCATATTCGACGTACGCCCAGGCCAGGGCGGTCACGATGGCCACGGCCGGCAGGATGAAGGCCAGTCCCGCCAGCCAGAGGCCCCGCCAGCCGGCCCGCTCCGCCCCGAGGTGCATGGTCAGCTCGGTGGAGTTGGGTCCGGGAATCAGGTTCGTCACACCCAGCATGTCGACGAAGTCCTGGTCCGTGGTCCACTTCCGCTGCTGGACCAGCTCGCGCCGCATCAAGGCGATGTGGGCTGCGGGCCCGCCAAAGGCGATGAACCCCAGCCGCAAGAAGTACGCCAGGACTTCGCGGAGCGGGGAGGGGTCGGGTCGCATCGGCGGGAACGATACCAGAGGCGGCCGGGAGCTTGTTAACAGGGCGCCGCGTTTCCCGAGCATGTTGTGGTAATTTTCAACATTGGTATTGATTTTCTTAAGTCGTGTGTTAATCTCTCGCAGTCGGAGGTTGCACATGGCT
>CALFYR010000055.1 GCA_937954195.1 uncultured Dehalococcoidia bacterium | reverse complement strand
CGGACGGGCCGCCCGGACCAGAAACGAGCGACGGACAGGGGGGCGACTCCAATGAAACAACTGCTGCAGAACTGGCAGGACACGGCTTCGGTGCTGCTGGTTGCGGGCTTTGCGTTCGCGATACTCGGCTGGGTGGCATTCCACCGGCCGACGAGCCATGAGGTGCCGGCGAACATCGCGTACACGCAGGAAGGCACGTTCGACTACAGCGCCGCTTCAGCCGATGGCCGCGTGTATGACACCGGGGAGGCGGAGGCGGGGGAACCAGTGTACCTGCGACTTTCGGACGCAGTGGCGTTCACGTTCTCATGGGCGTTCGAAACGCAGGGTTCGACGGTCGCGAGTGGCTCGCACCGGCTGGTCGCAGAGATTGGCGATGCGAACGGATGGCGGCGGACGATTGGGCTTTCGCCGGAGACGCCGTTCACGGGGACGGAATTCCTCGCGGCCGGGGTACTCAGGCTTTCAGACGTGGGGGCTCTCACGAGCATCCTGGAAGAACAGTCCGGTGTGACGAACCAGCGCTATTCGGTGGTGATTCGTCCGGAGGTCAACGTTTCCGGGACGATCGACGGGACACCATTTGAGGCGACCTTCCGTGAGACGCTGTCGATGAGCATGGACGATGTGCAACTCCGGCTGGAGCAGCCGAACGAGGATATCGACCCGCTGGCGCCGCGGCTTTCGGGCAGCGTCTCGACGCTTCAGAACGAAGCGAACACGATCGACGTGTTGATGCTGAGCCTCCCCGTGACGGCCGCGAGGAGCATTGCGCTCGCTGGCCTCGGCGTGGTGCTGGCGGTTTCCGGGTGGTTCGTGATGATGCTGGTGCAGCAGAGCCGACCGCAAAAGACGGCGGACGGTATCGTGCTGCCTTCGCGGTACCGCGGGCCGCTGGTGACCGTGAACGCGGCACCGGCGCGCCGGTCCGAAGTGGTGGATGTCGCCAGCCTGGACGACCTGGGCCGCATCGCCGAGCGGGTTGGCGGGATTGTGCTGCAGGAGGCCCGGCCCGGTTACCACGCGTACTTCGTGCGCGACCAGGACGTGACCTACCGGTACCAGGCTATCGGCAAGGCCGAAAGTGCGCCGCGTGGCGCGCGGGGAGCGGCGTAATGTTCGGGAGGGTGGCGAAGCTTTCGTTTGGTGGGCTGCTGGTGTTGGTGGTGGTGAGCGTGATCAGCGCGGCCGCCGCGGCGAACACGGTGCCGCCTTCCTATGCGGGAGATTCGAGCCACCCAACGACGGTGATGGATTTCGCACCGCCGCAATGCGCGCACATGACGCTGACCGGCATCCAGATCGGTCCGGGCGGGAGCGGCGGTGGTAACAAGTTAATCCTCGGTACGTCGGCTTCGGAAACGCTCTCGGGTGGTGGTGGCGATGACTGCATCGTTGGCGGGAACGGAAACGACACGCTTCGCGGGCAGGGCGGAAATGATGTGCTCATCGGGGGAACGGGGTTCCTGGTAATCCTGAATGGTGGCGGCGGCTATGACCGTTGCTACTCGGGGGACTGGCTGTTCACCATCCCGCTTAGCTGCGAGGAGTACTACTAGGCCCGGGGATAGCTGCCGAAGACCTTCAGTTCGGAGCAGAGCGGGCGGATGGTCTGGAGCACGGCGCGGCCCGCCGGCTCGTCCTTGTGGCCCTCGAAGTCGATCAGGAAGACGTATTCGCCGAAGGTCGCCCGGGTGGGGCGGCTTTCGATCTTCGTGCAGTTGATACCGGCCTCGGCGAAGGCGTTGAGGACGCTGGCGAGGGCGCCCGGGCGGTCTTCGTTGAAGGTGAACGCGATGGATGTCCGATCGCGGCCGGTGGGTGGTTGATGGCCGTGGCCGAGGACGAGGAAGCGCGTCACGTTGTTCTCTGAGTCCTGGATGCCGGTCGCTATGAATTCGGCGCCCGTGAGTTCGGCGGCGCGGCGGGTGGCGATCGCGGCGGCGTCGCCATCGCGGCGGAGGGCCTGTTCGACGGCTTCGGTGGTGGAGAGCGCGGCTTCGAGCTGTGCCTTCGGGAAACAGCGCTCCAGGAACCGGCGGCACTGCCCGAGCGCCTGCGTGTGGGAGTAGATCACTTTCACCTGGTCCGCGCGGGTGCCGGGTTTGGCGACCAGGTTGTGTTCGACCGGGAGGAGGAGTTCGGCCTGGATGACGAGCGTGGTCTCGTGGATGAGGATATCGAGCGTTTCCTGGACGGACCCGTTCAGGAGGTTTTCGATAGCGACCATGCCGAGGTCGGCCATTCCCGATTCAACGGCGGCGGCCACCGCGGCGTGCGACGGGAAGGGCAGCAGTTCCGCGTCCGGGGCGAACTTCAATGCGGCGAGTTCGCCGAAGGTGCCGGGCGGGCCAAGGAAGGCGAGGCGCATCAGGTATCCAGCCCGTGGGTGGAGCCGATGAGTTGTTCCTTGAGCATCGGCAGGGATTCGTGGCGCGCGACAACGACCAGTGCATCGCCGGCGTAGAGGCGGGTATCGCCAGAGGGCATTCGAGGCACCCCGCCGGGATCGACGATGAGGGAGATGAGCGATTCGGCCGGGAGCAGCACTTCACGGACGGAACGGCCGACAACGGGCGATGTCTCGGGCAGTTTGAACTCGACCAGTTCGAGGCCGCTGTGGAGCTGGAGCAGCGGGATAACCGCCTGGGTGGGGAGCTCCTGTTCGATCTGAGCGAGGACCGCGTGCGTCGCCGAGATCGTGGTTTCGATGCCCCGCTTCCGGAAGAGCAGTTCGTTCCGCGGGTTGTTGATGCGGGCGATGGTCCGCCCGACTCCGCGGTAGCGGGCGAGGTCGCAGATGACGAGATTGTCTTCGTCATCACCCGTGACGGCGGCGACGAGATCGGCGCGCGAGACGCCGGCGAGGTCGAGGGTGGTTGCTTCGCAGGCGTCGCCGGTGAGGACGTTGCCGTTGAGGTCGTGGCGGATCTGGGAAGAGCGGGCGGAGTCGCGCTCGAGGATAAGGACTTCATGGTGCTGGCCGATGAGTTCTTCGGCGAGGTGGTAGCCAACTTTGCCGCCGCCGGCGACGAGGATGTACATGGCGGCTACCTCCGCACCGGCTCGTTGTTGAGCATGTCGACCATGATCTGGGCGCCGAAGCTCGTGGGGCTGAAGGTTTCGAGCCCGAGTTCGCGGAAGATCTCTTCGCGAACGGGGTCGTAGACGCGGCAAAGGACCCGCTTTACACCGAAGACTTCGCGGGCCATCTGGCTGGCGAAGTAGTTTCGATTGTCGCCCTGGGTGACTGCGAAGAAGGCATCGGCGGATTGGATGCCAGCACGTTCGAGGGTGTCGGAATCCATGCAATTTCCGACGATGCGTTCTCCGGAAAAGCCTTCGGGGAGACGGCGGAAGGCCGACTCGTTGGAATCGACGACGGCGACCTGGTTGCCCTGGCGTTCGAGCATGCCGGCCACGCGTGAGCCGAGGCGGCCGCAGCCCATGATGACGATCTTCATAGTTCTGGCCGTTTCATGTCCTGTTGGTGGCTATCATCGCCCGCGACGGATTGGCGCACCACCCAGACTTCGCAGGTGGCGTTGTTCAGGACGAACTCGGCGTTGGGGCCGATGCGGAAGGCCCTGCCTTCTTCGCCGAAGGGGATGCCGAGGATGATCGCGTCGGCGGCGCTATCGTGGGCTTCTTCGACGATGGCGGCGCCGGCTTCGCGGGCCTGGACGAGCGTGGGGACTGCGTCGGCTCCCGCCTGGTTGGCGATGGCTTCGGCCTTGCGGAGGAGTTGCTCACCGCGGCGAGCTTCGGATTCGAGTTCGGCGTTCAGCGCGAGTGAGCGGTTGACTTCGATGACGTGGACGAGGAACACCTTGCCGCGGCGGGCTTTGGCGAGCGTGGAGGCGATGAGGACGGCTTCCATGCTGGCCGCACTGGCGGAGACGGGGACGAGGATGTTCTGGGGGGTGTGCATGGCCTAGTGGCGCGGCCTCCCGTGGGCGCTCACTGGTGATCGTCCTGGGCGAACCAGAGGCGGATGGCGCCGTTGAGGACGAGCACGATGCCGATGCCGATGCCGATGTTGAATTCGACCGACTGGGTGAGCATGAAGAGGATGAGCGCGATGCCCAGGATGATCGAGATGACGGAGAACACGTAGTTCGCGGTTCGCATGGATACCCTGGGGGCCGGGCTACGGCCTCGACCATGCTACGCCGGGGAGTGTAAAGGGGAAACGCGCGCCGGGTTTGTCACGCTTCCAGGCGGAGGAGAAGGTCGCCCTCTTCGACGCGCTGGCCGGGTCCGACGGCTACTTCGGCGATGGTGCCGGCGCGTTCGGCTTCGACCGGGAGCTCCATCTTCATGGATTCGACGATGAGGAGTTCGTGGCCGACGGCGACGCTTTCGCCGATGGAGACGAGCACTTCTTTGACGGTGCCGGTCATCGGCGAGGGGAGGTCGTGGAGGGCCATGGGTGCTCCGGGAGTTGAGATGGCGGAATCCTACAGAATGCCGAAAGGCCGCTTCCAGCCCCTGCGGGTGAAAGCGGCCTTTTTGGCGTGTGGAGGTAGTCTATCGAAAACCACTGGGCTGGCCCCTGCCGGCTGCGGCCGAAACCGCATCCGTGGGTTTGCCGACCCTGCCCGCTGCGCGCTGCCGGGGAGGAACCTTGCGGATCCATCCGGGGGTTTCCCGGCCAGGCCGCCTTGCGGCGCCACAGCTGCCGGTACCACCCTGCCACTCACAGCTTGCGCTGTGAGCGCCACGGCTGAGGCCGCGAATCCCATCGCCTTGCGGCGTGAGCGCCACGACTGCGCCGTGGGTCCCATCGCTTGCGCGGTGGGCGTCACCGGTTACCCGGTGACCGTCACCAGTTACCTGGTGAGGCCCCGCTGGCGGTGGCCCAACATGTCCCGGAGCCGTGACTCCGGTGCTGGACCATTTCGGCGATTCCAGGCCGTAAGGCCTTTTCCCGCCTGCGTGGTGGCTTTCGACCACCCCGCCTCCAACGCCGCGAAATGTAGTGGCTGCGATGGGGGATTCCAAGCGACTTATGACGCATTCGGCTGGGCTTCACGAACCCTTGATCGAGTGGTGCGGTTATCGTCGCGAGGGGAGTTTGGGGGCGACAAAAGGTCGCGGGAATTATCGCGGGGTTTATGTTTGTTGGAAGGTAAAGGCGGGCACTAGTCGGGGTGGGGGCCGATCGCAAGGATAGTCAACTCGTTCCGGTCGGGTCCGTACCAGAACCAGATACGCCACGCACCTGGTGTGCGATTTTCGACGTACGCCTCCCAGACCGGTTCGCCGCCCGGCCCCGTCTTTGAGTGATAAAGGTGCACGTTGAGACCGGGATGTCGCGGATTTTCCGCCAGAAGCCGAAGTGCTTTAACCACTTTCCGGTACTTGGCCGCGAAAGCCGGGTTGTGTTCAAGGTCGTCGAGAACACGGTCCGCCCGATCGGCGATGAGCACTTTGAACGGCACTAGTCGTCGTCATCCTCGAAGACCGGTAGCTTTCGAAGAGGTTTCACGCGCCCGGCCAAAGCATCATCAATGCCCTCGTCGAGCATTTGCATCACATCGGGGCGCTTCCAAATCAGCAGTTCTCTGGCAGGAATGGTCGCAAGGGGAGTAAGGAGAATGTCCCCGTCATCCGAGATGCTGACCGAATAGCGCGTGTCCTCTTCGACACCGGCCTTCCCGAGGCTCACGCGCTTGCGAGCATCGACTGTGGTTTCGGTCACGGGCCTGAACTGCTTCATGTGGGAAGTGTACCATATCCTCTCCGGGGAAAGTGGGTACGTCCCACACCGACTCGAAACGATAGGGCCCCGGCGGTGGCCGCCGGGGCCCTACTTCGTGCAGGCAAATCCTTCGGACTTACCCGAAGGCGAGGGGGCGGCTCGCGCTGAAA
>CALFYR010000054.1 GCA_937954195.1 uncultured Dehalococcoidia bacterium | reverse complement strand
CCGCGATGCGCGCGCTTCCCGGCGTCGATGCTCTTGAGGCGCGCGCAACATTCTTTACCGAAGTCCGCATCGGCGATCGCCGGGAGGACCTGGTGCTCGTCGGCATCCGCGATTTCGGCGCCCAGGCGGTCAACGTCGTCAGCCAGGAAGGCGGCGACTCACCGGGGCCGGGCGAGGTGCTCAGCGAGGTCGAAAACGGTCGTGGCGGCCGGCTCCCAGCAGGCGTCACCAGTGTCGAAATCGAAGACACGAACGGGGACCTGCACCAGGCGACCATCAGCGGAAGGGGCAGCACGCTCCAGTACTCCCAGATCGCCATCGAAGGGACACTCGTCTTCTACGCCCCGATCGAAACCGTCCACGACGTCGCCAACACGAGCGGCTACGACCGCTTCGATGTCCGCGTGGCCGACCCCGAGGAGGCCGAAACCGTCGCCCAGGAACTACAGGCATGGCTCCTCGCGAACCACCCTGAGGTCGTCTTTAGCGAGCTGCCGGATGTCCGCCAGGCGGGCACGTGGCCGGGCCAGGACGTGTTCGAGAACTTCAGCACGCTCTTCTATGTTGGCGCCATCCTGGCGCTCATCTCCGCTATCGCACTCATCTCCAACACGATGACCACCATGGTCGCCGAACAGCGCCGCGAGATCGCCATCATGAAGGCGATTGGCGGCCGTCGCCGTCAGATCGGCTTCTCGTTCCTGCGGACGGTTGTACTGCTCGCCTTCGCGGGTTCGGTGGCCGGTGTCCTTATCGGCATCCCGTTCTCGAACTACCTCGCCCAGTTCGTAGGCACCGAATTCCTCGGCGTGAAGCCTGCATGGGGCGTGAGCTGGCCGGTCATTGGCATCAGCCTCGTGATTGGGTTGGTTGGCGCGGTCCTGGCGGCGCTCCCGGCGCTCATTCGCGCGGCCCAAACGCCGGTCCACCAGGCGCTCACCAGCTCCGTCGCGACACCCGGCGGCCGGCTCACGCGGATACTGCGCCACGTCCCGCTGCCGCGCGTGGCGAGCATGGGACTGCGCAACGTGGTCCGCCGCAAGACCCGCGCGCTGGGCACCATGGTCCAGGTCGGCCTCGCCGTGGGCGTCGCGCTCGGCT
This sequence comes from uncultured Dehalococcoidia bacterium, assembly GCA_937954195.1. Taxonomy (GTDB): domain Bacteria; phylum Chloroflexota; class Dehalococcoidia; order Tepidiformales; family Tepidiformaceae; genus Amarobacter. The sequence continues at coordinate 167 of CALFYR010000054.1, read as the reverse complement.
TCCTGGCCCTCGGCACCACCGTCGGCAAGCTCACCGGAGATACCTGGGACACCCTCACCTGGGACGTCATCGTCTTCCAGAGTTCGAACGTGGCCCTCGATTCCGGCGCCGGGGAAGTGCTCGAATCTCTCGACGGCGTCGCCAACGCCGAACCGCAGCTCTACAAC
>CALFYR010000053.1 GCA_937954195.1 uncultured Dehalococcoidia bacterium | reverse complement strand
AGTCGGCGCCCGCCACGCCGACGTCTACATGATGTGGGGCGAGCCGCTGGACTCGATTAAGCGGCAAATGGCGGAACTGAACGGGCTCGCCGCGAAGTTTGGCCGGACGCTGAAGTACAGCGTGTCGTTCCGGCCCATCATCGCCGCGAACGAAGAGGCCGCCTGGGAAAAGGCACGCGGCTACCTCGAACGTATCACCACGCTTCGGAATCCAACCGGCGGGACCCCGACGCATTACAAGCCACAAGCGGTCGGTTCCCAGCGTTTGCTGAGCATCGCCGAACAGGCGGAAGTCCACGACGAACGCCTCTGGACGGCGATCGCGGCGGCAGTTGGCGCCTACGGCAACACTACGGCGCTGGTGGGGACGCCCGAGCAGGTGGCGGAATCCATCCTGAAGTACTACGACGCGGGTGTGTCGACAATTCTCATCCGCGGATTCGAGCCATTGCCGGACGCGCTGGAGTACGGCCGGGAGCTTATCCCGGGCCTTCGGGCCGAGGTTGCGAAACGCGACAAGGCGGCAGCCGCACCCTAGCGGTGTACCATGGAGAGCGGAGGTTGGTAATGGCGCAACCACAGGTCGCGGATCGCGAGCGGGAGGCTGAGCCCGTCCTCGTGCGCGAGGGCGTAACGGTCGAGGAGTACCTCGGCATGCCCGAAACGGCGGCACCACACAACTTGATAGAGGGGCGGCTCTACATGTCGGCAGCACCAACACCACGCCACCAGGAAATCGTCCTGGAACTAGCTACGAGACTTCATCAGGTTGCGAAGGAGGCGGGTGGCCGGGCCTATGTTTCGCCCGCCGATTACCTGCTCCGCGACGGAACGGTCGTGCAGCCCGACGTGAGCTTCATCACAGCCACTCGACTCGACATCGTTCAGCAGCGGCTGGTTGGCGCACCTGATATCGCGATCGAGGTCCTCTCGCCTGGCACCCGACGCTTCGACCGCGTCCGCAAGCTGCGGACCTACGAGAAAAACGGTGTCCGCGAAGTGTGGCTCGTCGATCCCGACAGCCAGACCGTGATTGTCTTCTTCAACGCCGGCACGAACTGGGAGCGGGAGCAATCGGTACTCTTCGGCGACGACATCCCGTCGGCGATTGCCACGGTGGGGACCGGGGGCCTGGAACAGTTCGCGTGACGCAGCCCGCACCGCTAGAACCTCAGTCGCTCTTTGCCCGCATCGGTGGCCGCGAAACCGTCTCGGCCATCGTCGAGGCGTTCTATAGGCGTGTCGAAATCGACGAGCACCTGCGCCCCGTCTACCCGGACGACCTCGAACCGGGCAAGGAGAAGCTCAAGCTCTTTTTCGAGCAGTGGCTGGGCGGACCCGCGGCCTACACAGAGTTGTACGGCCACCCACGTCTCCGGCGCCGGCACTTCCCGTTCGTTATCGATGAACGCGCGGCAGGTCGGTGGCTGCGCAACATGCGCGAAGCGTGGCAGGAGGTCGGGGTGGATGCGG
>CALFYR010000052.1 GCA_937954195.1 uncultured Dehalococcoidia bacterium | reverse complement strand
AGGTACACCGCGATCTTCCCGCCGAACCCGCCGCCAATCTCCGTCGGCACAACCTTAATCTTCGAGATCGGGTGGCTCAGGATCAGCGATGTGTTCTGGCGCGCCGGGAACGAACCCTGCGTCGCCGTCCAGATCGTGATCTGGTCGTCCGCGTTCCACATCGCCGTCGATGCCTGCGGCTCGATGTAGCCCTGGTGCACCATCTCCGTCGAAAACTCGCCCTCGACGATGACGTCAGCCTCTTCGAAACCCTTGTCCGCATCGCCGATCGGCATGTGGATGTGCGCCACGATGTTCGAGGCGCTTTCGCTCGGGCCCGTCGGCGTCCGCGTCCGCATCGCCTCGTGCAGGATCGGCGCGCCGGGCTGCATCGCCTCGCGCACGTTCGTCACCGAAGGCAGCACCTCGTACTCGACCTCGATCAGCTCGCATGCCTGCTTCGCGATCTCCTCCGTCGTCGCCGCCACCGCCGCAATGGCGTGGCCCTTATACAGCGCCTTCGTCCCGGCCAACAGGTTCGCCGCCAGGTCCGGCAGCTCCGCCACCGTCTTCCCCGGCGCGCAGAAGTCCTGCGCCGTCGCCACGGCCTTCACGCCCGGCAGCGCTTCCGCCTTCGAAGTGTCGATCTTCTTGATCACCGCATGCGCATGCGGGCTGCGCTTCACAGCGCCCCACAGCATGCCCGGCAGGTGAATGTCCGCGCCGTAAACGGCCCGGCCCGTCACCTTGTCGATGCCGTCCGGCCGCACCGGCCGGGTCCCAATTACCTTGTATTGCGGCTTATCAATGGTGGTCACGTACAGACTCCTTTAAGCCTTCGCGCCTGCGCGCATGTCTTCGGCCGCGTCCAGCACGGCCCTCACGATCTTGTCGTAGCCGGTGCACCGGCACAGGTTGCCCGCCAGCCAGTGGCGGATGCGCGCCTCGTCGGCGTTCGGTTCGCGGTCCAGCAGTGCCTTCGCAGCCACAATGAAGCCCGGCGTGCAAATGCCGCACTGCAAAGCCGCCTCCTCCAGGAAGCTCGTCTGCAGCGGATGCAGATGATCGCCCTGTGCAACCCCCTCGATCGTCGTGATCGTCCCGCCGTTCGATTCCACGGCCAGCACGCAGCACGAATTCACGAGCTCGTTGTTCATGATCACGTTGCATGCGCCGCAGTTGCCGTTGTTGCAGCCTTCCTTCGATCCCGTCAGGCCCACCGTGTCCCGAAGGGCGTCCAGCAGGCTCGTGCCCGGGTCCGAAAGAAACTCGACAACTTCGCCGTTGATGGTCGTGCTAACAATTCGCTTGGTCATTTACGCCTTCGCCCGTTCGATTGCTTTGTTGATGACGCGGCGAGTCAGCACTGCCGCGAGGTGCTTCCGCTGCTCCGCCGAGCCGCGCATGTCCGTAATCGGCGTCGCCGCGGCTCGGGCCGCCTCCGCCGCCTTCTCGATCGTCTCCGCATTCACCGGCTGCCCGACCAGCGCGTCACCGGCCGCCTTCACGAACAGCGGCGTCGGCGCCACCGCGCCAATCGCGATCCGCGCCGACTCGAACTTCGAACCATCGGCCGAAAGCGTGATGCTCGCCGCCGCGTTCGTCACCGCGATGTCCATTTCGTTCCGCGGGATGAACCGTTCGAACGCCGCCCCGCTGTGCGCCGCCGGCGCCGGGAACGTCAGCGAAACCAGCATCTCGCCATCGCCCAGTACGTTCCGTCCTGGTGCCGTGCAGAAGTCCTCAACCGGCACGCTCCGCCGCCCGCCGGGGCCCGCTATCTCGCACGTCGCGCCCAGCGCGATAAGCGTCGGGATCGAATCCGCCGCCGGCGAACTGTTGCACAGGTTCCCACCAAGGCTCGCCCGTGACTGGATCTGGATCCCGCCAATCAGCGATGCCGAATCCACCAGCGCCGGGAACTTCTTCTGCACATCCGGGTTCCGGTACAGGCTCGCGCACGATGCCGCCGCGCCAACCTTCAACGAACCATCAGCACCTATCGTTACTTGCGTCAGCTCGGGGATGCCCTTCACATCCACCATCACGCCCACATCTCGGCGGCGTTCGCGCTCCTGCACGATCAGGTCGGTCCCGCCCGCCAATACGCGCGCGGTTTGGCCATTCTGCTTGAGCACCGCCACCGCTTCGTCCACGGTCGCCGGGGCGACGTAGTCAAGGACTGCCATGACTCTCCCTTTTCCGGGCGGTAAATACCCCCGGGCGTTGTTGCGGCAAGGCTAGGGCGCAAGGCCTTAGAGACAAGCCGGATGCGGATTCTAGCGGGTTCGCGCGAACCTTACTTGCGAGCCCCACTACTAACCCGAACACGATTCGAGACCACAGCCCCGGCGACACTCCCGTGACGCCGCTCCCGCTGTCGTTGACCTGCCTATCGATCGTGCTACCATATGGTTACATGTAACCAAAAGGTAGCAGAATGGATACCACCACCCTCTCTCCCCTCCACATCCGCCGAAGCATCTGGATAAACACGGAGCCGGAGCGCGTTTGGGAGGAATTCGAGACCTTCGAGCGAATGGCCGCGTGGTTCGGCACGGGTCACCGCCTCGTGCGGTACGAACCCGGCCCCCAGGGAGTCGTCGAACTCGAAATAGACGGCGAATGGAAAGGCCGCCGCCGCTGGGGTGGCGCGATCGTCAGGTGGGATCCCCCGAGGGCCCTCACCTTCGAAGACCGCTGGATGCCGGATCTCGGCTGGGATGAACCCATGCTCGTTTCCTTCCGGCTCGTGCCATACCGCCATGGCACGGTCGTCGAACTTCTCATCCACAACATCGAGGCCATCGGCGATCAGGCAACTGAGACACACGCCGGCGGCGAGGGGGGCTGGTCGGTCCGCCACCTCGCAAAGCTGAAGGAGATCGTTGAAAGCCCGGGGCGCTGACCCGTTCGCGGCGGTCGCCGATCCCACCCGTCGCGCCATCCTCGAGCTGCTGCGCGACGAGGGCCCGCGGACGGCCGGAGCGATCGGCGCAGCCTTCCCTTCCATGAGCCGGGCCGCCGTCTCGAAGCACCTTGGCATCCTTCGGCGAGCACGACTCGTGCGAGCACAGGCACGCGGACGCGAGATGGTCTACAGGCTCGATAGCGGACCGCTGGTCGCGATGTATGGTCAATGGCTCGCGCCGTTCCTCCCCGTGCTGGAAGACAGCCTTGCCCAACTCAAGGAACGCGCTGAGCGCAAATAGCGCCACCCCCTCCCGGTAAAGGTCCGGCCGGTCGTTGTTCTACTGCGGTAGGATTGCCCTCCACGCTCGGCGGGGTGAGCTCTCATGGCGATTCGGTCCTTCATTCTTCTCGTGATCCTTGCGGCACTCTCCCTGCCGCTTCTCATCGGCTCCCCCGGCGCACTCGCCGCCAGCACACGCACCTGGACCGGCGGCGACCCCGCCAACAGCAACTGGACCGACCCCGACAACTGGGACACAGGCGCCCCCGTCGCCGGCGACTCCCTCGTCTTCCCCGATGGCGCCCAGCGCAAGGGCAACACCAACGATTTCCCCGCCGGCACCGACTTCCAGGACATCACCTTCACCGGCAGCTTCTACGAAATCGATGGGAACGCCATCGACCTCCTCGGCAACCTCCTCCAGGACGGCACGGACGGCGAAACCAACGTCCTCGACCTCCCCGTCAACGGACCCGGCGCCGTCAACGTCCAGGAGGGACGCCTCGCCCTGCTCGCGCTCAACGGCTACACCGGTGGCACCTTCGTCACCATGGGAGCCACGCTCCTCGTCTCCGGCGATGGCTCCCTCGGCGATACCACGTCCGGCACAACCGTCTCGAACGGCTCCCGCCTCCAGCTCGCGAACGGCGCCGACCTCGGCGATGAACCCGTCCTCGTGATCGGCGAAGGCCCCGATGGCCTCGGCGGCCTCCAATCTCTCTCCGGCACGAACCAGTCCGATGCCATGGTCTTCAACGGCGATGTCACCGTCGGCATCGCCCAGAGCACCCTCATCCTCCGCAACCTGCAGCAGGCGGGCAGCGGCGGGCTCAAGCTCGTCGGCGGCGGCAAGCTCCAGGTCGAAGGCGCCGTCGCCGGCACCGGCGACGTCCTTGTCGAACATGGCAACCTCACCTGGAACACCACCTTCCCGCCGCCAATCACCGTCGAAAAGGAAGGCCTCCTCCGCGGCATCGGCACCATCGCCAGCGCTTCCTCCACCGGCGGGACCGTCTGGCCCGGCAATGGCTCTGCGCCCGGCGTCCTCACATCGGTCGGCCCCGTCAGCCTGGCAGGTGGCGCACTCCGCATCGACCTCGATGGTCCGGCCGCCGGGTCAGGCTACGGGCAGCTGATCACGGGCAGCCTCAGCATCCCGTCATCCGTCGCGAAGCTCGAACTCGACCTCACCTTCGTCCCCACCATCGGCCAGACATTCACCATCGTGAATGCCGCCGCGCCCACCACCGGCGCCTTCTTCGGCCTGCCCGAAGGCCACGTCTTCGCCGTCGGCGGCTACGCCTTCTCCATCACCTACAAGGGCGGCGCCGATGGCAACGACATCGTCCTGACCGTCCTCCGCCAGGTCGCCGCCGACCTCGCGGCGTCCATTACCGCCGAACCCTCAACAGCAGTCCCGGGCCAGACCATCACGTACACCCTCGGCATGCACAACGCCGGCCCCGATGCCGCCAGCACCCCGCGCTTCACCATGGGCATGCCCGAAGACACAACCTTCGTCTCCGTCAACGCCCCCGGCTGGACCTGCGCCACCCCGCTGGTTGGCGGCACCGGCTCCCTCACCTGCACAGGCCCCACACTCGCCCCCGATGCCAGCGCCACAATCACCCTCACCGTGCGCGTCAATCCCGCCGCCACCGGCGAAATCTCCGCCACCGTCGCAACCTTCTCCAACACCAACGATCCCAGCAGCATCGACAACTCCGCCCACCTCAACCTCCCCGTCTCCCAGGGCCCCGGCGAACTCCCCTTCCGCCGCTACCTCCCCCTCATCTCCCGCGACCCCTAGACCACCCCATCAGAGGCGCGCACGCCAGTAAGCGCTACACCGCAACACCCCACCACGACCCCCACCCCCAACCACCACGCCCTACGCCAACCACACCCCCTTCTCCCGT
>CALFYR010000051.1 GCA_937954195.1 uncultured Dehalococcoidia bacterium | reverse complement strand
CACCATCGCCTCAGTCACCACGCCACCGGCAGGCACGACGCACACGTCGCTGCGCTCGTAGTGCGCGAGTACCTCCTCGCCCGTATCGAGGTCAACTGAGGGCAGCGGATGCGCCAGCGTTGGGATCGGCTTGATGGCCGCACGCACGACGATCTCCTCGCCGGTGCTCGTGCCACCTTCGATGCCACCGTGGTTGTTCGTCTTATGTCGCCACGGCAACCCGTTCCACTCGGCAATCGGCAGGATCACGTCGTGGACCTCCGAACCGCGCATGTTGGCGCTGTCGAAGCCCAGCCCGAAGCCAACCGCCTTGAAGGCGTTGATGCTGCAGATCGCCTGCGCGATCCGGCCATCGAGTTTGCGGTCCCAGTGCACATGGCTCCCAAGGCCGAGGGGAATGCCCGAAACGCGGACCTCCACCTCGCCGCCCACGGTGTCGCCATGAGGCTTCGCCGCGTTGATGGCCTCAACCATCGCCTCGCCCGCCGCCGCATCCGACGAACGCACCGAGTTCTCCTCGACAGCGTCCCAATCGATCGTCTCGGGCACCGTGGCTCGTACTCCTGCGATGCTCAGCGTGTGGCTGTGGAACTCCACGCCGAACTCGCCCAGCAGCCGCTTCGCGACCGCTCCCACCGCGACCCGGGCCGCCGTCTCACGCGCGCTCGCCCGCTCCAGCACGTTTCGTACGTCGTCGAACTGGTATTTCAGCGCCCCGGGCAGATCTGCATGGCCCGGCCGCATCCGCGTGACCCGCTCGATCTCGGTCTCAACCGGCTCGATGGCCATCTTCTCGGTCCAGTTCACCCAGTCCCGGTTCTGCACCCAGAGCGAAATGGGCGAACCCAGCGTGAGGCCGTGGCGAACGCCGGCCATGATTTCCGCGTGGTCCTTCTCTATCTTCATTCGGCCGCCACGGCCGTAGCCGCCCTGGCGCCTCGCGAGGTCGGGCGCGATATCCGCCTCGGATAGCGGCAGGCCCGAAGGCACCCCTTCGACGATCATCGTGAGGCCCTTGCCGTGGCTTTCGCCCGCGGTCAGGAACCGGAATGCGCCCATGCCTACTCCTTGCCGCGCCCTTCGAACTCGGCTGCGGCTTCCTCCGTCGGCCGGGGCGGCTGCCCCTCCACCGGCGGGAGTTCAATCGCGATCGGTTGCCCGCCGGCGCCACGTTCGTAGGTGGCGCCAAAGCGCCCCACGATTTCCTCAGGTGTCAGGGCTTCCCACGTCATGTCGTCAGCCACCGGCCGTTCGGCGGTCACCGTCAGGATGGGCCTTTGCACCGGCGTTCCTTGCTGATCCATGAACGTCGAATACACGTCCACGCGCACGTAGCCGAGCCGCAGGTTGGGCACATCGTACAGCATCATGTCGAGTAGCTTCGAAGCGATCGCGATGCCCTCATCCAGCGCCGATGCGACCTGCACGCGCTGCCCGCCCTCGGTCCGGAACTCGCCCTCGGCCGAAGTCGAGAGCGTCGCGCCTTCCACCTCCACCGCAATCAGTTCCGCGCCCTGCACACCCGCCCAGAGCGTTGCCGGCACGCCACGGGGCGGCCGTCCCTTTCGCCACGTGTTGAGCGACTCCTCGATGAGCGCGGCAATGATGTCCACATCTCCCGAGGCAACCCGGTTTCGCCATGCGCGGTGCTGGAACATCTCCGTGGCGACAGCCCACCCGAAAATAAGAAAGATCGCGCTCACGACGATCATCCCGAACAGGATCACGCCGGCCCCCCGACCGCCCGCTTCGCCAGCTCGTTCCGTGCCGCCTGGAACATCACTTCCACTGGCGCCGGGATGCCCGTCCAGTGTTCGAACGCCAGCGCACCCTGGTAGATCAACATGGGAAGTCCCCCAAGCGTCGGGAGCCCGGACTCGCGGGCAGCCACCAGCAACGGCGTCTCCTCCGGCGCGTAGACAATGTCCACCACCAGGCAGCCCCGCTTCGCGCCATCGAGCCGTACCGGCACTCCGTCGGGGTCCGGACCGCCGTGCATTCCCACCGACGTGCAGTTCACGATGCAATCGTAAGGAGCCACCGCCGAATCCGAAGGCACGGCGCTCACCGGTCGCCCGATCTCCCGCGCCACCGCCTCCGCACGCGCGGCCGTGCGGTTCGAAATCGCCACCTCCGCAGCCCTCGCCTCCGCGAGCGCAAACGCTATCCCCCGGGCCGCGCCGCCAGCCCCAACGAGCAGGATGCGCCGGCCCGCGGGATCGAATGCCGCCTCGTTCTTGAGCGCGGCCACGAAGCCCGGGCCATCCGTGTTGAACCCGAACAGCCGCCCATCGCGGTTCACAATCGTGTTCACGGCGCCCATGCGTGCACTCTGTCCGCCAAGTTCATCGAGATGCGGTAGGACGGCCTCTTTGTGGGGCACGGTCACATTCGCGCCGAGATACGCCGGCTCGCGCAGCGATGCCACACGAGCGGAGAGCACCGCGGCGGGCGTGTCCCAGCGCTCGTACGTTACGTCCAGTCCGCAGTGCGCGAACGCGGCCGACTGAAAAACGGGAGAAAGCGAATGGGCGACCGGGTGACCGATGATGCCCGCCCGGCGGCTCACGGCGCACCATAGAGCGCGATGTTCTGCTCATGTTCCGCGAACGTCTCTGCGAACCGGTGCGAAC
>CALFYR010000050.1 GCA_937954195.1 uncultured Dehalococcoidia bacterium | reverse complement strand
CAGCTCATCCCCTGTTCGAAGTGCGGCAAGCAAGCCCAGAAAGTACTCGGCGGCTTTGCACTGGTCGGCATTTCGGACGCCTCAGCCGGCGATGGCCCTGCGCCATGGGAAGACGGCGGCGATGATGGCGAAGGCGGACACGACCACGAATGGGGCGGCGGTGGCGGCGGTCACGACCACGGGCACGGTCACAGCCACGGCCCGGGCGGCCACAGCCACAGTCATGGCTTCGACGACCTGGACTTCTAGCTAATCCCGCGCCAGGCCTGGCGCCCGGATGTTGAATTGCAGGCTGGGGTTCTGTGGCACCGATGGGAACGTCGGCTGTGCCGTCGGTACCGCCGTCGGCGCCGGTGTCGGTGTGATCGCCGACTGTGGATACGCCGCCTGCATCGCCTCAATGTCATCCGAGCGCAGCGATCGTTTCTGCACCTGCGATGTCAGCGACGGGTACATCACGGAAGCTTCTTCGGCGGGCGTGCAGTCACCTGAGCCAGAAGTGTTGCACGGGTGCCCGAGCCCGGCCGCGTGGCCGAATTCGTGCAGGATCGTCGAGGCGAGGTCGTACTCACCCGGCTGAATGATGGCGCCCGAACCCCAGTTGATGTTCGCGTTCAGCTGCATGTCGAACTCGACCAGCGGGGCGTTCGCCCCCGCGTTGGGTCGCCACACCGTGCACGTAATGCCCAGCGTGATCGGCGACATGGAGGTCACGAACGTCACGGAGTTCACACCATCGACCTTGAACGGGTTGCCACACGTGCTCGCCCCGACCGTCGTGGTGCCCGTCCATTCGAACTTGAAGTACGAGTCCTGGACGTTGCTCCACGCGGCGATGGCGTTCTTCACGAGCGTCTCCGGGTCGTGCTGCAGCGGGGCGTTGGCTGCGTTGAAGGCCACGGCAATCGGCACGTCCTCCGGCGCCCAGTTGTTCTTGTTGATGAGATATGCCGCGCTCACGCCGGGTTCCTCGTGCTCATCGGCGTGCTCGCCGGCGATGGTGAGGATGTGGCGCTCCACAACATAATCACCCTGGCTCGGCCCGGCAGGCGTGACCGATACGGCCAGCATTGCGACCCCGGCAAACGACATGGCTACGGCAAGCCATCGTGTCCAGGCGTGCGTGCGTTTGGACATGTGCCGTTAGCTTCCCCCTCTCGCGCGGTTCGCGCCAGCATGACGAAAGACACGACAACACAGCGGAAAGCAAACAGGGGAGGCGTGTGCCTCCCCTGTCGTTCTCGTTGTGCGAGTGCCTGCTACTCGTCGAACGTAAAGTCCGCCTCGATGCAGTCTTCGTTTTCGTCAGCGATAGCCTGGAGCCGTTCGGCGGCGCCGGCCGGCGGCTCGCCGATCGGGTCGTCTTCGCTCTCCAGGGCGTCGATGTTGCCGTCCTTGATCTGGTCAACGATCTCGTTGATGGCGTCGACCGTGTCGTTGTGCCAATCACTCAGGTCAGAAGGCGGATTTGCGTTGTCAATCGCGTTCGCAAAGTTCTCAAACGGCTCGGCGAACGCCTGGATCTGCTCCTCTTCGGAAGCGTCCGGGTCGATGTCGCCGAATGCGGCGAACAGGTCTTCCTGGAAGTCCGCGCCTGCCTTGCAGATCGCCGCCACGTAGTCTTCGTCGTTCCCGCTTCCGCCGCCGCCGTCATCATCGCCGCCGCATGCGGCCAGCAGCGAAGCTCCAAGTGCGAAGGGCGCAATGCCCAGCAATGCCAGTCGTCGAATCTCCAAAAGTTCCCGTCCTTCCCAGGGTGGTGTTTCCCCGCCAGCCTCGATTCTCAGTGCGATCCGCGTCATGCGCCAATCCGGAGAACTCCCTAGGGAAGAAAAAGGGGCCACTTGTGTGGCCCCTTTCACATTCAACGAAGACGTTCGCCTAGATTTCGAGCATCTCGGCGACGCGCTCGCGATGGTAGTCGCCATCGCCCCAGAAGAGCTCGGCGCGCTTCTGACGGCGGAAGAACAGCTGAATGATGTAGTCCTTCGTGAAGCCGATACCACCGTGGATCTGCTGGCCATGAGCCACCACGCGGCGGCTGGCATCGCTGCACCAGGCCTTCGCCATCGCCGTGTCCATCGTGGCCGAATCCTCGCCCTCGCTCGTGGCCCAGGCGGCCTTGTACATGATGAACCGCATGCCATCGACGTCGGTCACCATATCGGCGGCCTTGTGCTGGATGGCCTGGAACGAACCAATCGGGCGGCCGAACTGGACGCGCTCCTTGGCGTAGTTCACCGAAATCTCGAAGTCGCGCTGGGCGAGACCGACCAGGTACGCGCACTCGAGGCAGGTGGCCATGTTGCGGAGGTTGTTCGCCTGCGCTTCGTCCATGTCGACGACGTCGGCGGCCGCAACCTTCACATCCTTGAAGACAACTTCCGCCTGCTTGTCGCTGGCGATGGTCTTCAGGACGGTGATGCTGATGCCCGCCTGGTCGCGCGGGACGATGAAGGTGCTCAGGCGGCCATCCGGCTTCCAGGCGACGACGTGCAGGTAGTCGGAGACGTGTGCATCCGGTACGAACAGCTTGGTGCCGTTCAGGACGAAGTCCGAACCGCTGGCGGTGGCCTTCATCTCAATGCCTTCGCGGTCCCAGCGGCCGCTGGGCTCGGTGATGGCGTAGGTGTGGATGGCGGAACCATCGGCGATGCCCGGGAGGTACTTGCTCTTCTGGTCGGCGGTGCCGGCCAGGATGAGCTCCGCGGCGCAGACCGCGTTCGGGATGAACGGCCCGGGGACGAGCGCGCGGCCGAATTCTTCGACCAGCACACAAAGGTCCAGGAAGGAGAAGCCGGCGCCACCCTGGTCCTCAGGGATCATGAGGCCCTGCCAGCCGAGGTCGGCCATCTTCTTCCAGAGGGCGGGGCTGTAGCCCTTCTCATCCTCTTCCATGGCGCGGACGTGCTCTTCCGGGCACTCCTTTTCGAGGAACTCGCGGGCTGAATTCTTCAGCAGTTCCTGTTCTTCACTGAGGCCAAGATCCATTCGGTGTATGTCCCTTTCACGATAATGACGGCCACGCCGAAGCGCGGCCTTCGGACCGTCGAAAAGCTCCGGCGGCCGGGTATGCGGCGGGATTGTAGCAGGATGTTTCGTGGGGTGCGAACTGTTCTGCTCTCTAGCCGCTTGCCGCTTTAGTCAGCCTTCCCGGCCCCCACGATGATGTCCTGCACCACCGCCGGGTCGGCCAGGGTCGTCACATCGCCGACGTTCTCCGGTTCGCCCTCGGCAATCTTGCGGAGGATGCGCCGCATGATCTTGCCGGACCGCGTCTTCGGCAGCCCTTCGACGAACTGGATCTTGTCCGGCGTGGCGATGGGGCTGATGTCCTTGCGGACGGCATCGCGGAGTTCCTTCGCCAGTTCAGGCGAGCCCGTGTAGCCGGCGTTCAGGAGCACGTAGGCGTACACGCCGGTGCCCTTCACATCGTGTGGATACCCGACCACCGCAGCTTCGGCACAGGCAGCGTGGCCCACGAGCGCGCCTTCGATTTCGGCCGTGCCCAGGCGGTGCCCGGCGACGTTCAGCACATCGTCCACGCGGCCCGTGATCCAGTAGTAGCCGTCCTTGTCGCGATGGCAGCCGTCACCGGTGAAGTACTTGCCGGGGTAGGTGCTCAGATAGGTCTGAATGAAA
>CALFYR010000049.1 GCA_937954195.1 uncultured Dehalococcoidia bacterium | reverse complement strand
GATGTTGTCGAGGACGAAGACGTCTCCGTGGACGAGATTCGCCGTATCTTCGGCGAAGAGGTCGCCCGTGTCGTCGATGGCGTCACCAAACTCGGTAAGATCAAGCTCGCCAGCCGTGAAGAGCGCCAGGCCGAAAGCCTCCGCAAAATGTTGCTGGCCATGACCAGCGACATCCGTGTCATCATCGTCAAGCTCGCTGACCGGATGCACAACCTCGAAACGCTCGAATCGCTTTCGCGCGAGCGCCAGGAACGCATCGCCACCGAAACGCTCGACATCTATTGCCCCATCGCCCACCGCCTCGGAATGGGTAAAATCCGCGCCCATCTCGAAGATCTCGCCTTCAAGTATCAGGATCCCGAAGCCTACCATGACATCCTCGAACAGCTCGAATCGCGCCGCCAGGCCAACGTCGAGCATCTCAATGAGATCAAGCATGCCGTGGAGGTCAAACTCGCCCGTGAGAACATCCCCGTCCGGGTCGAAGGCCGGCTCAAACGCCCTTACTCCGTCTACCAGAAGCTGAAGCGCCAGCGCATCGCTATCGCGCAGGTGTACGACCTGCTCGCCATCCGCATCATCACGGACTCGGTCAAGAACTGCTACGCCGCCCTCGGCGTCATTCACAACGAATGGCACCCCATCATGGGCCGCATCAAGGACTTCATCGCCATCCCGCGGCCCAACTTGTATCAATCGCTGCATACGTCGGTCATCGGACCCGGCGGCCAAAGTTTCGAGGTCCAGATCCGCACCGAAGAGATGCACAAGGTGGCCGAAGAAGGCATCGCGGCGCATTGGAAATACAAGGAAGGCCGCAAGGGCGAAGCGGGCGACGACCAGCGCATCGCATGGCTCCGCCACCTCGTCGAATGGCAGAAGGAAATGAACGACTCGCAGGCGTTCATGTCCACCCTCAAGGTCGAACTGTACGCCGAAGAGGTCTATTGCTTCACGCCCAAGGGCCGCGTCATCGTCCTCCCGCGCGAGGCTTCCCCCATCGATTTCGCCTACGCCATTCACTCCGATGTCGGCCATACCTGCGTCGGCTCGAAGGTCAACGGCCGCATTGTTCCCCTCAAATACCAGCTCCGCAACGGCGACGTCGTGGAGATCATCACCCAGAGCAACCATTCCCCCAGCAAGGATTGGCTCGCCCTCGTCAAGACCTCCCGCGCGCGCAACAAAATCCGCCATCACATCAATGCCACCGAGCGCGCCAAAGCCATTGAAATCGGCGAAAAGTTCCTCGAAAAGGAAGCCCGCCGCCTTGGCGTGCAGTTGAACCGCGTCACCCGCGGCAAGCTCGAATCGGTGGCCAACGAATACGGCCACAGCAAGATGGAGGACCTCTACGCCGCCCTCGGCTTCGGACGCTTCTCCGCCCGCCATGTCCTGCATCTGCTCGCTCCCGATCAGGTGCCCGATGTCGAACCGGCCAAGCCCGCGCCCGCGCCCCAAACGCAGCCCCAACATGCCGCCGACAATGATTCCGACCTCGTCATCAAGGTCAAGGGAATCGACGACGTCATGATCTACCGCGCCAAGTGCTGCAACCCCATTCGCGGGGAATCCATCGTCGGCTACGTCACGCGCGGGAAGGGAATTGCCGTCCATTCCAATAACTGCAAGAACGTCCAGAACCTGCTCTACGAAAGCGAGCGCCGCATCGATGTCGAATGGGCCCGCGCCGTCGCCGAAAAGTTCAGCGTCAAGCTGATGGTCTATTCGCAGGACCGCCCCGGCATGCTCCACGAAATCACTTCCATCTTTTATGGCGAATCGTGCAACATCCGCTCCGTCGAAGCCCGCCTCGACGACAAGCGCACCGACGATTCCGCGGTCATCGACCTCACCTGCGAAGTCAAGGATAAGAAGCAACTCGAAAAGATCCTCTCCGCCATCCGCCGCATCCCTGGAGTCAGAGACGTCGAACGAATTCAATGAGTACGATCCACGAACCGGAACACATTGCCATCTCCAAGTCCAAAGGCATCAAGATCGATTGGAAGGACGGCCATTATAGCGAGTACTCCTGCGCCTACCTGCGCGACGAGTGTCCCTGCGCCTCCTGCACCGGAGCGCACGGCACGACGCCCGAGAAAACCAGCTACTCCGCCCCTCCCAAGGATCTGTTCCCCATGTACAAGCCCGCCATCAAAATGACCGATGTCGAGCCCGTGGGCAACTACGCTATTCGTATCCTTTGGAACGACGGGCACAACACAGGCATCTATTCCTTCGAGCATTTTCGCCGCATCTGCAACTGCGCGGAATGTCAAAACAAGCCTAAGGAGTAACGTTTGAAACAATTTGCCTTCGTTTTGTTTCTGATGGCGATGCCCTCGTTTGCCATCGACCTCGGCGTGCGCGGCGGCCTCCCCTTCGGCGACGCCTTCGAATCGCTGCGAACTTCGAACTTCGAAGTGAAGGGCAGAAATCGATTCGTGATCGGCCCCACCCTCGAAATCCGCCTCCCCGCCGGACTCGGCGTCAACCTCGACTTCCTCTATCGCCGCTATCAGTTCCAGACCATCCGCGATTCCGGAACCACCACCGAAGGCGCCGGCCAGTTCGAAATCCCCATCATGCTCCGCTATCACTTCCCCGGCGTACTGGCGCGGCCCTTCATCGCCGGCGGCCCCGTCTGGAGCACCATCACCGGACTCAACTCCACCCGCAACAGCACCGGCATCGCCCTCGGCGCGGGCATCGACATCCATGTCCCCTTTGCCCACATCACGCCCGAACTGCGCTACACGCGCCGCTTCCAGGACACCACCGTCTCCACGCCCTCCGCGGCGCTGAGGTCCCTCAGCAATCAAGTCGATCTCATGGTAGGCTTCACCTTTTAGGAGGTGAACCCTGACCCGCCGCCTGTTTCTCGCCCTTGCCGCCGCCGCGAAGTCGCGGCTCATCATCGATACCCATCTCGAAGTCTGGACCTCGGATCCGCGCTTCCCCTTCCGCCACCCCGAGCGCCCCGACTTCAAGAAGGCGCAGATGGATGCTCCCATCGAGAACCAGGTCGAGCAGATGAAGGACTTCGGCCTCAAGTACGCGGTGCTCATCAACCCGCGCTACTACGGTTGGGACAACTCCTATATCAGCTACTCGCGGGCCAAGTACCCGAAGCTCTTCGTCGCCCACGGACTGCTCGATCCCGATGACCCGAAGATCCATGAACGCCTCCGCTACTGGGTCAAGGAGCATCAGTTCCAGGGCATGCGCTTCAGCCCCATCTATCACCCCAAGCGCTCCTGGCTGAATTCGAAGGAGCATTACCCGCTGTGGAAGGAAGCCGAGAAACTCGGCGCCGTCTTCAACTACTACATACTGCCCCACCAGATGCCCATGCTCGAAGACATGTGCGGACGCTTCCCCGGAGTGAAGGTGGTCATCGACCACGCGGGCAAGCCCGACCTCAAACTCAGCGACCCCTGGCCCGAGTTCCGCAAGATGTTCGTCAACCGGATCCGCCGTGGCTGGAAAGATTTT
>CALFYR010000048.1 GCA_937954195.1 uncultured Dehalococcoidia bacterium | reverse complement strand
GGCCGGCGACTGGAACGTCGAGGCCTGGTACCTGACCGACTAACCACCGGTTCAGAACGACTTCGAGGGCCGGCCCGCCGACCGGGCCGGCCCTCTCCTTGTTTCCCATCCACGGGGACGCCGCCAATGACCGCTTATGTCCTCCGCCGTCTGCTGGTGATGGTCCCGCTTCTCTGGGCAATCGCGACGATTACGTTCTTCCTTATGCACGCGGTGCCGGGCGGTCCGTTCGACCGGGAGAAGCCGCTTCCTCCCGCTACGGTCGAGGCGCTGGAGCGGCGTTACAACCTCGATGGGACGTTGCTCGAACAGTACGGCCATTTCCTCCAGGGCCTGGTGAAGGGCGACCTCGGCCTCTCGTTCCGTCAGGACCGGCCGGTGACCGAAGTCATCCGCGCGGGATTCCCGACGACGCTGCAGCTTGGCCTTTCCGCGTTCGCGTTTGCGGTCGTGCTTGGGCTGACGCTGGGCATCGTTTCAGGCGTGCGCCAGAACTCACCGCTCGATTACGCAAGTGTCTTCATCGCGACGGCCGGAGCGGCGGTGCCGAACTTCGTGCTGTCCGTGTTCCTGGTACTGTTTTTCGCGCTTCGCCTCGGATGGTTCGACGTCATTGGCTGGGAGTTCGGTAACCCCCGCCAGATGGTGTTGCCCGTGGTGGCGCTTGGGATGTTCCCGGCGGCGTTCATCGCGCGAATCACGCGCGCATCGATGCTCGAGGTGCTGCGCCAGGACTACATTCGGACGGCCCGCGCAAAAGGCGTCGCCGAATACCGCGTGGTGGTCCGCCACGCGACGCGAAATGCGCTCATCCCGGTGCTGACCGTGCTTGGACCCATCCTCGCGGGGCTGGTCACCGGGTCGTTCGTCATTGAGCAGTACTTCTCGATCCCCGGAATCGGCCGCTCCTTCGTGGAGGCGGTGGCGAACCGGGACTACGGGATCATCATGGGAATGACGCTGCTGTACGCGACCATCATCGCCTTCCTCAACCTCGCGGTTGATGTCGGATACGCGATGGCCAATCCCAGGATCCGGTACTAATGACACTCTCCGAACAGGCCGCGGCGCTGGAGGCGGGCGCGTTTCACGATGCGCCGAAGCAGGTGGGGTTGTGGGGCATGGCCTACCAGCGCATGCGCCGGAACCGGCTGGCCATGGCCTCGGCCGTGGTGTTGGGACTGCTCGTTCTCGTCGCCACGCTGGCCGGTACCGTGGATGCGTTCGGACGGTACCGGCCCAGCGAACAGCAATTCGAACAGATTCTCAGTGGTCCCACCAGCGACCACTGGTTCGGGACCGACAACCTCGGGCGGGACACGTGGGCGCGCACCTGGGAAGGGACGCGCATCTCCCTGAAGATTGGCATCGGCACGCAGGTCGTTGTGCTGGCGATTGGAATCGCGGTCGGAGCGGGTGCTGCGCTGGGTGGCCGCCTCACCGACAACGTGCTGATGCGCTTTACCGACCTGATGTACGCGTTCCCGGACCTGCTCGCGATTATCCTGATGCGGGCCGTGCTCTCCCAGCGCGACTGGCCAATCATCGGCACCGGGGAACCACAAATCCCGGGTCTTCCGGGCATCCTGATCCAGGTCATCCTTGCGATCTCGCTGGTTAGCTGGGCCACGCTCGCGCGAATTGTCCGTGGGCAGATGCTTGCGCTTCGAGAGATGGAGTACGTGGTCGCCGCCCAGTCTATGGGGGCGAGTTCGCGGCGCATTGTGTTCGTGCATATGCTGCCGAACACGCTCGGACCGGTCATTGTCGCGGTGACGTTTGGCATCCCGACGGCCATCTTCGCGGAGGCGTTCCTCGGGTTCATCGGGTTCGGATTGCCACCCCCGACGGCGAGTCTCGGGACGCTCGTGAAAGAGGGCTACACCTATGTGCGGGTGAACGAGTGGATGATCCTGGTGCCGAGCGCGGCGATTGCCATCCTGATGCTCTGTTTCACGTTCCTTGGCGATGGTCTCCGCGACGCGCTGGACCCGCGCACACGCCGCTAGCGGGCGTAGGGCACTTCGAGCCGGACGGTTGTGCCTTCAGCTGGCGCGCTGTCGATGCTGAGTGAACCACCCACCCCGACAGCCCGTTCGCGCATCGAGCGGAGGCCAAGGTGCCCGGGGAACTCACCGGCCGGATCGAATCCCTGGCCGTTGTCCTGCACCATTAACACGAGTTCGTCGTCTTCGCGGTTGAGGGTGACTGCCACCGTCGTGGCGCGAGCGTGCTTCACCGTGTTGTGGAGGGATTCCTGGGCGATACGGTAGACCGCTTCCTTCGTTTCGATGGAGACGTCCGGCTCGTCGCACAGTTTCGCGTTGACGGTGATGCCATAGCGCGCCTGGGTGGCCGCGACCTGGCGGCCGATCGCGGCCACGAGCCCTTCGGTGGCGATGGATTCGGGGCGAAGCTCGAAGATGAGGGCGCGCATTTCGGTGAGGCCCGCCTCGGCCAACGAAAGCACGTAGTCGAGCGGTTCGGCGACGGTGGCCGGGGCGTCGTCGCCAAGGCGGCGGCGAGCCGTCCGTGCCCCGAGCGCGATGCCGTAGAGCGCCTGCGACACGGAGTCGTGGAGTTCGCGCGCAAGGCGCTGGCGTTCTTCCAGCGCGGCGGCGGCCGAAGCCCGGGAGTACAGGCGAGCGTTCTCGATGGCCAGCGCAGCCTGGTCGGCGATGGCTTCCAGGAACGCGATTTCTTCGGGTTCGGGGTCTCCGCTGACGGGATAGGCCGAGGTCACGACGCCAAGGCCGCGCTCGCCGTACACGATCGGGACAACGAGCACGGAATCCCACGTGTTGTCTTCGAAGAACTTGCGCGCGGGCGCGTAGCGTGGGTCCTCAACGCGTTCCTTCCGTATGTCGTGGAGGATGAGGGTCCGCCGTTCCGTGATGGCCCGTGTGGCGGCGGACGAGGCGCCCGCGTCGTACGCGTCCTGGAGTGCTTCGCGGAACTCGTCGGGCTGACCGGCCATGGCGACAAGCTTCGGGCGGGTGGTGCCATCGGTCAGGGTGATGGTCGTGAAGCGGGCACTGCTCGCACGAAGGATCTCGCGGGCGATGTCGTCCATGAGACGTTCGAGCGAATGTTCGAGCGTGAAGCTGGAGGCGATCCGCGTGAGGGCCTCCAGCTGGCGCACACGCCGCTCCGTCTGGTCGAAGAGCAGCGCGTTCTCGATTGCGGCGGCGGCCTGGCGAGCCATGGCGAAGACGAGCGCGATTTCGCGTTCATCGGGCTGCTCGCCTTCTCGGTAGTAGGTTTCTATAGTGCCGAGATCGCGGTCGCCGAAGCGCATCGGCAGGATGACCACATGGTCCCAATCGGCGTCCCGGGCGAGTTCCTGGAGTTCGGCGTAGAGCGGTTCTTCCAGTGTCCGCTTGCGGGCGTTTCGCAGCACGAAGGGTTTTCCGGACTGGAGCGCGTTCTGGTTCGGCCGTGGGGCGCCCCGCCGGTGGCCGGCCGCCACGGCTTCCAGGAAGCCATCCGGCAATCCGAAGGTGCCGCCCATCTTCAGGAAGCCGTCGCTCGTCACCGTCGAGACCGAGGCGCCGAGGGCGTTGGTGGATTCGACGATGCGCTGGGCCAGGATATCGAGCGTGCCCTTCAACGACCGTTCGAGGTCGAGCGAAGTGGCAACGCGGGAGAGGGCGGTCATCTCCCTGGCGCGGCGTTCCGATTCTGCGAACAGCCGCGCATTGTCGAGCGCCACGGCAGCCTGGTTGGCAATGGCCATGCCGAGGTCGGCCTCGCGGTCGCCAAAGAAGTCGGGGCGTTCCGACGAGAGGCCGATCATGCCGATGAAGCGGCCCTTCTGGACCATCGGCAACACCAGCCACGAGACGACGCGCGAGAAGGTGGTATCGAGAAGTGGCCCGGCCAGCCAGCGGAAGTCCTTCGCGAACGGCGCATCGCCGCGGACGTTGCCGACGATGACGGGACGGCCCGAGCGCAGGATGGGCCAGGTCTCGACGAGGCCGCTCACCGGGAAGCGCTGGATGCTCGATGTTTCGGCGTCGCTGGTTGTATCTCCGGCGCGGGCGTACCGCGTGACAAGGCTGGTCCCCTCGAGGATCAGGATGGAGGCGCCCGAATAGGGCACCACATCGTGCACCTGGTCCAGTACCAACCGCAGGAGCTCATCGGGATCGAGAGTTGCGGCAACGTTCTGCGAAACGCCGAGGAGCGCCCGGAGCTCGCGCGTGCGCTCTTCGACCCGTCGCTCGAGCAGGTGCTGTTGTTCTACCTCTTCCGTGATGTCGCGGGTTACCGAGAGGACGTGAGGACTGCCCTGGTACATGATGTTCGCGGCGACGACGTCGGCGGTGAACGTCGAACCATCCTTGCGGACCTCCAGGAGCCTCGAGCGGTAGGTCCGGCCCTCGCCGAGTTCGGAGAGGAACACGTCGGCGGTCGGACGTGAAGACGGGTGGATCAGGTCGAACGGGGACATCTGCCGCAGTTCTTCCAGGCTGTACCCGTGCATCTGCACGGCGGCCGGGTTGGCATCGATGATGCGGTCCCCCATGTCGGTGATGAACAGGCTGTCGTGGGTGGATTCGAAGATGTTGCGGAAGCCTTCTTCGCGTTCGGCCAGCGCAAGGGTTGTCCGCTCACGTTCGGCGATCTCGCGTTGGAGCGCTTCGTTGCGGGTGCGTACTTCGCCGATCATGCGGTTGAAGGAGACGGCCAGGTCGCCCAGCTCGTCTGTGCTGCGGACGGGGATC
>CALFYR010000047.1 GCA_937954195.1 uncultured Dehalococcoidia bacterium | reverse complement strand
CATCCCCACCCCTTAGGGTGAGCGGGACTGTCTACACCACTTCGAGACTGTTCACCCTAGGCCGGGAGCAGTTCCCGGACCCGGCTGAGAGCGCGGGCCTTCGCGCTCTCGAGGTCGGCGACCTTGCGCTCGCGGCGCGGCTCGGTGAAGACGAACACCACTTCGGCGACTGGCTTGCCCAGCGCCTCTTCGAGCGCGAGAGCGTAGACAGCTCCCTGAACTTCGTAGCGCTCCATCGCTCGGTCGATTGCCGCCTCATCGGGCAGGGTGTCGGTCTTGTAGTCGACGACGACGTAGCCGCGTGGTCCTTCGTACAGCAGGTCGATAAATCCCTCGACGAGCGCGTCGCCGAGTTGGGCGCCCACGTAGACTTCGCGCCAGAAGCGGCCGGACTGGAGTGCGGCACGCACGGCGTCAGAATTCCGGGCACTGTGGACGAGCTGGATGATGTCGCGGGTGCGGTCCGCGACGCCTTCGGCGATGGATTGCGAGCGAGCGGCGTCCTCGATGCCTTCGCCGGTCGCCAGATCGATCGTCTGGAGTACGGCGTGGACGGCGCGGCCGATCGAGGTGCCCGCGCGGCCCTTGCGCCATGGCTGGCGGTCCCGCTCGCCGGCGGGGTCTTCGTCTTCCTCGTCCTCGGCGTGGGCCAGGGTTGTTGCCGCGAACACGGCAGCTTCGCCGTGTTCGCGGAGGAGACGTTCGCGGTTGGCGATCCACTCGGCGCGGATCTCGGGTGAATCGGGCGGACGGGCGGCGGCTTCCTCCGGCGTGGGAAGCGCCATCGGCGGCATGTACTGCTCCCAGAGGGTGCCGGCACCTTCGAGCTGGCAGGCCCAGGAGATGCACTCGGCTGAGGCACACCTCTCCTCGTCGTGCCGAGCTTCGTGCGGGGCCTTTTGGGCGACATGGAAAAGCGAGACCACCAGGAGCTTCTTTGCGCGCGTCCCTGCGACGTAGAGGAGCCGGTCTCGCTCCAGCCGGGAGTGGTGGGCTTCGCGCTTCTTCGCCTCGTCATAGCCGCTCGTCTGGAAGTGACCGGCGTCGTTTGTCCCGAGGTGGGCTTCGATCCGGCGGTCTTCTTCGGCGCGCTCGGGCCAGATGACTACCTCGTTCCGGTTTTCTAGCGGGAGGACGCCAAGGCCGCCGATGAAAACGGCGTCGAACTCGAGCCCCTTCGCTGCGTGGATGGTCATGATGCGGATGGCGTCGTCGTCGGGCTCGACGACGGCGCCTTCCTGGACCATCGCGCGCTCTTCAACCTGCACGCGCATCCATTCGACGAACTGGCGGAGCGTGGTGAGCACGCCGGAACCTTCGAGTGAGCGCGCCTGTTCCGCGATGAAGCGAAGGCGCCGCCAGGTTTCCCGCGGGCGGAGCGAGGCGTACGCGAGTTCCATCAGGTGGCGTCCAACGATGACCTCCTCGACGAGCGCGCCTATACCCAGATGCCAGCGGCGTTCGTGGAACGCTTTCAGTTCGGTCAGCGCGGTGCTGACGGATTCGGGGGAAGCCGAGGGGATGGGCGCCTGGTAATCCCACCGCCCGCCCGCTCGCGCGTGCGCCAATAGATCCCGGTCGGAGCAGGCGAACGCGGCCGAACGCAGAGACGCGACGAGAGCCACTTCATCGGTCGGGTCGTCGATGGTCGAGAGGATGTTCAGAAGGTCGCGAACGTCCTGGGTGGCGAACGTGCGGGAGCGGCTTTCGACGCGGAACGGAATGCCGGCATCGGAGAGCGCGCGTTCAATCGCCGGCGCGTTGGTGCGGGCCGGCAGCAGAATTGCCATGTCGGCGAAGTTGAAATCGGAGCGCGCGGCGAGGATAGCGCGTGCGAGCTGTTCGGCCTCGGCGCGGCGCACTTCGTCGGCGCGGCCATCGATGGCGCCGCCGAGGACACGCACGCGGGGTGAGCGGGTGCGCCCCTCAGCGGGTTTCGGCTGGAGGGCGATCCATGGAGCTTGCTGGTTTCCCTGGTCGTGTTCGAAGAGCCGCGCGAACACAGCGTTCACCCAATTCAGGATTTCCGGCGACGACCGGAAGTTCGTCGTCAGTTGGACATGGCGGGAGCCAAAGGCCGTCCGCGTCTTGTTGAACAACCCGATGTCGGCCCGGCGGAAGCGGTAAATGGACTGCTTCGGGTCGCCAACAAAGAACAGCCGGCCCGGTTCGACGGTGGCGGCATCCCACGGGCCGGGGTCGTGCCCCGGCGGGCCCGCCAGAAGGGCGGCAAGTTCGACCTGCAGCGGGTCGGTGTCCTGGAACTCGTCGATAAGGATGCGGGCGTAACGTTCGTGCAGGGCTCGGCGGACATCGGGCCGTTTGCGTAGCAAGTCCACGGCGAAGACGAGCATGTCCTGGAATCCGATCCGGCCAAGTGCGCGGCGCTCTTCGGCGTACTGGAGAACGAAGTCGCGGACCAGCGGAAGCAGCGCGCAGAGGACCGCACGGCGGGCTTCGAGGAGTTGCGCCTTCGCGGCCTCGTCGGTTGCCTTGAGCAAGCCACGCAGGTCTTCGACGCCGTGACGCCAATTACCTTTCTGGCCGTGCCGGCCGGCACCTTTGGAGACTTCCGGGAACCCGGCCAGGAGTCTCGACACGGTGAGGGCATCGGCTCCGCGTGCGGCTTCGAGGGAGCCGCGCAACGGGGCGAACTTGTCCAGGTGCTGAGCCATCAGGTCCTGCGGGTTGTAGCACTCCGAACGGCGGTCGAGGGCTTCGGCAAAGGGCTG
>CALFYR010000046.1 GCA_937954195.1 uncultured Dehalococcoidia bacterium | reverse complement strand
GTGGATGGCGGCGTGCTCGTGAAGTGACCTACCGAACCCGCCGGCGGCGGGAGGGCCAGCGGCGGCCAAAGGCGTTATGGGCGACGGGTGTGACGGCGAAGAAGAAGAGCGCCGTGGCGATGAAGCGGCCGGTGCCGGAGACGGCGAAGACGGTCTTGTAGCCCCACGTATCGATGATCAGGCCGCCGAGGAACGGTGCGACGAAGAGGGCGAAAAAGATGCTCGCGTGGAAGAACGCGACGTAGCTTTCGCGGTCCTCTTCGGGGGTGACTTCCAGCAACGCCTGGAAGTTCGCAAGGTTGAACGCGGCCCAAAGCAGCCCGCCGGCGATGTTCGGGAGCAGGACCATCCACGGTTCGGTGATGAAGACCCAGATGATGGGCAGGGCCGGGAGCATGAGGACGGCCACTCGCGTGAGCCAGAGCGAGCCGCGACGCGCCATGAGTTCGCCGAAGAAGAGCTGCCCACCGAGGGCGGCGACGGCCGAGGACGTGGTTAGCCAACCGACCTCGAAATTGGAAGCGCCGAGGTTTTCCTTCAGGTGCACGTTAAAGAATGGCCCGGCGAACATGGTGGTGAAGTGGAGGGCGAAGGTCGCCGCAACGAACACCCGGAATCGGCGGTTCGAAAGGACCTGCCGGACGGACGGCGCGGGGGTTGTGGCCTTGGGGCGCGGAGGTGGTTCGGGGATGAAGGCGTATGCGACCGTGGCGCACATGCCGAACGCGAACGAAATGCTGAGGGCGGCAACGTAGCCCCCCGGAAAGCCGCCGTAGTCCAGGAGCAGGCCACCAAGCGGGGTGATGGCCAGAAGGGCCATCTGGATGGCGAAGTTGCGGGAAGCGAAATACTTCGCGCGTAGTTGTTCGGGGATGATGTCGGCAGCCAGGGATGTCCAGGCGGGGACGACGAAGTTCCCGAGGAAGGCCCGGGCGGTGAAGATGGCTATCACAAGGTAGAGCGCAGTCTGTCCCTGGGCGACGGCCACGGTCAGGGCGGCCGCGAGTAAGAGCAGGCGGCCGAGGATGCCCGCGTAGAAGACGACCATCCAGCGCCGTGAGGTGGTTCGGCGGGCGGCGATGGCGCCGGGATAGAGCGCGAGCATGGCGCCGAGGCTTTGTGACGCGCTGAGCATGCCGATCTGGGTGGCGCTCGCGCCAAGCGAGCTCGCCAGCAGGGGCAGATAGGCGAGGATGAAGGCGTCCTGGGCGGAGGCGAAGAAGCCATCGGCCCAGAAGGCGCGGAGAGCGACGGGAACCTTCTTCGGTTCGAGGCGGGCGCCATCGTGGTCGCCCGGGCGCGGGCCAATGGCAAGTCCGGCGGCGGCAACACCCGCCATGGAACGCGCCAGGCCTCTCACGGTTTCCTCCCGGACGGATTAGTCGCCCGTGAGCGTTATTGTGGGTTTCGGCGCGCTATGCACATCAGCCGTTTGTAAGAAGTGGGCGATATCGCGAGGTTCTACGGCCAGTCATGCGGGATTTCCCCGAACCGCCAGAGACGGCGGCTGCGCATCGCGCCCGAATTGGCGGCGAATGCCTCACCCGCCGGCGTGAGGGGGAGGAGCATGAGGGGCTCGTCCGGGTATTCGAGGTGGATGACGGAGAAGAGGTGCGAGCCTTCCCATGTGCGCCATCCGAGGCGCTCGTAGAACGGGGCGATGCCCGTGGCGAGGCCGAGCAAGTCGAGGCCCATTGCTCGCGCGTATTCGGTGGCGGCGCGCATGGCGGCGGTGGGCAGTCCTTCGCCAAGATGTAGGGGGTCGGCGGCGACATCTTCGATGTATCCACCGTTCAGGAAGGCGCCCTCGAACAGGAAGCGCTGGGCCCAGAGTGAGACGTGCGTCGTGAGGTAGCCGTCGAATTCACGGACGAAATGGTAGGCCTCGCGACGTTCGTCGGCGGGGCGGTCCAGGTTCCGGATAGTTGGGAAGTTTTTCAGCCATTCGGCAGGCATCGTTTCGCCCGCCGTGGGGTGGGCCCGGTGGACGCGGCTGACGTGGGGTCCGAGGCGTTCGTGCTCCTCCTGCGTGTAGCGGTCGATGTGGCGCTGATCGGTGAAGGAGCGGCCGAGCAGGACGGCCAGCCGGTTCGAAGTGGCAGTGTTGATTTCGTTCGCCGCAAGCCGGGCGATGCTGGGTTCGCTCACGATTCCTCCACCGGAAGGTACCCGGTTGATCTACTCCGCACGGGAGGGCGTGCCGAATTCTGACATATGAGGATGCGCCTGTACGCAGCTGCGGGGCTTGCGCTTGTCACGCTTGCGACACTGGTCGGAGCGGGATCGACGGTGAAAGCCGAGGGATTGTTCCCGTGGAACTCGGTATCGGATTCGTACTTCACGTTCAACGTGCCGGAGGGGACGGTTTCGGCGCGGGTTGAGGCTGAGTTCCTCAACGCTAACTCGTTCGACCTGGAAGGCGTGATCTTCTGGGCGATGCCGGGAGCGAAGAACGTCCAGGTGACGAACGAGGCGGGCGACTCGATAGCGACTGAAGTGGAGCCCGGCGACGAGGCATCTTCGACACCGGCGCTGGTGACGGTGCTCCAGCCGCTGGAATCGAAGAAGCGGGTGAAATACACGCTTACGTATGACCTGGCCGCGCAGGCCGGTGCGCTCACGAACATCCAGGCAGGTGCGATCGAGGCACTCCTGGTCTCCCAGGGCCCGGGTTCGTTTGTTTTCATCGATGTGCCGGACGAGAGCGACCGCTACCTCGATCCTGGCTGCCTTGTGGCAAAGAACCAGGGCGACGCGGGCGGCAAGGGGCTGGAACGGTGGATTTGCGGGGAGACTGTCCTTATCGCGTTGAGCCTGGACGACAAGTCGCTCCTGGATCGCTGCGCCGCGGCCGATAACCGGTGCCGCCAGTCACAGTTCGTGCTTCCGTTCAGCGCGTTCGCCCAGTCCATCACGGATGAGAGCCTGGTTGGGCGCTTGAGCGAAGCGATCCCAATGATGGAGGGCGACGTCGAGCTGACGTTGCGCTACTTCAAGTCGGACCAGGCCTGGGCGCAGGACCAGTTTGCGATCGCGAAGAAGGCCTTGCCGAAACTCGAGGAGATCTTCGGGTTCCCGTACCCGTATGACGCAGCCCTGCTGAAGCAGTCGCGGTACATCGGGTTCGCGGGTGCAGCGGGCATCGCGTTCGGCGGCGAGATGCTGGTGCAGTTCGGAAGCGGGTTCGATGAGGAAGTGACGACGCATGAACTCGCCCACATGTGGGCGGGCTACAACCTGGATACCAAGTGGGTGTGGGAAGGCCTGGCTGAATACGCCGCGGAGCGGGCTTCGGCAGAGGTTGGCTTCACCAAGTACGACCGGCCGTGGGAGGCCACTGGCTACACCGACAAGCTGGCGAACTGGTACAACGGTTCACCCGTGTATGACTCGGACTACTGGTACGGGAAGTCGGGCGCGTTCTTCTTCGCTTTCGAGCAGGCGGTTGGCGGACCGGAGAAGATGACGGAAGTCCTCTCCCGGATGGACGACGATCCGTCGCTGTTGCCGCTCGATGCCGGGTGGTTCATGGACCAGGGCGAGTTCGTTTCGGGCGCCAACCTGGATGCGCTCTTCATGGAGTGGGTGTTCGCGGAAACGGCGACCGACCTGTTGGCCACGCGGCGGACGGCGCACGACCTGGTGGACGCGATGCAGGCGCGGGCCGCGAACCATGGCTTCGAGGGCATGCCCGAGGATCTCTACAAGAACCTGCTTGCGTGGTCGTTTACGGCCATCCCGGGGCAGGTCGAGAAGGCGAATCAGGTCATCGACAAGTACGAGACGGTGTTGACGATGGTTTCGGAGGACGGCCTCGTGATGTCGGACGCCCTGGCCGAGGCCTGGGGTACCGGGACTATCGCGGAGAGCACCGCGCTCATCGATAACCAGCGGCAGGCCATCCTGTCGATGCGGCAGGCGAAGCTCGAACTCGAGGCGGAGGGGGTAGCGCCCGGCACGACCCCCTGGGTGAAGCTGGACGACGCGCGCGAGCTGTTCAACGAGGGTGACTTCAACGGCGCGAAGGCGGCAGCTTCAGCCGGCGTGACGATGATTTACAACGACGCGGCCGCGGAGTACTGGATCGGGCTCGCACAGGAGAAGCAGGAAACGTTCCAGGCCGGGTTCTTCGCGAAGGTGGGGATGATGTTCACCGACCCGGATGCGGAGCTGCGCGAGGCGGAGGAAATGCAGGCCCAGGGGGATGGCGCGGGGGCACTCAAGGCCGCCCGCTCGGCGTACGACACGTGGAACAACGCGGGTGAGCGCGGGTTGCAGCGGCTCGGGATGCTGACGGCCGCGATGTGCGTGCTCTGCTTCGGGGTCTGGTACATCCTGCGGCGAATGGAAGGCCCGATCGGTGGCAGTTCGAAGCCGCTGGGCCAGGGGCACTTCATCGAGGCGAGCGAGAAGAAGGGCAGCTGGCGGGACTGGGAGAACTCGGGGAACTAGTACCCGATCGCCTTGAGCCCGAGACGCAGGCCAACGAGCAACAATGCCGCGGCCAGCGCGCGCAGGATAACGCCGCCATGCACCTTTCGTGACAGGAAAGCGCCCGCCTGGGCGCCGGGGATCGCGCCGGCCGCGAGGGCCAGTGCCTGGAAGAGCGAACGGTCCCAGTGAAGCGTGCCGGAGATGATGTGGACGGCAGTGCCTTCGGCCGACATGAACATGAGGACGAACTGCGACGTGGCGGCGGCGATGTGGATGGGGAAGTGGAGGATGGTGGCCATGACCGGCACATGGATGACCCCGCCGCCGATACCCAACAGGCTGCTGAGAAAGCCGATACCCGCTGAGAGCGCGATGCCCAGCGGGAGCTTGTAGGAGTAGAAAAAGGTGTTCCCTTGCGCATCGCGGATGCGGCGGCGGACCACGCCCCGCCCGGTGACCGGCGCCGCAATGGCCTGGGTGGTGTTTCGCAGGAGGAGGTAGGCACCGATGCTGCAAAGGACGACTGCAAAGATGGCATCGAACATGCGACGGGGGATGTAGCCGACGACGATGGCGCCGGCGATGGCGCCGGGAAAGGTACCGAGCGCGAACCAGAGGCCGCTCTTGTAGTCGATGCGGAGTTGGCGCGCGTAGGCAATCGAGCCCGATGCCGCGTTGAAGCAAACCACCAACAGCGACATGGCTGTGATGGTCTGTGCCTCCTTATCTGGATAGATGAGGAGGAGGATTGGAACGAGGACGAAGCCACCACCCGCCCCCACCAGGGTGCCAAAGGCGCCCACGGTGAATCCGAGGGGGATGAGCAGCAGGTCGGTGAGTTCCAGGGGGTGTACTCCCGTGGCCGGTCCCTAGAGTGTCGCGCAACAGCCGGTCTAGGGGAAACGGGCGCTAGACGGGAATATCGAAATCGTCGTAGTCGGTGCGGCGCCGGACGGTGCGTTCGCGGAACCGGCCGGCCATACCGCCGAGACGGTCCTGGAGATGGGCGATCCGGCGTTCCAGGCGACCCCGGAGCCACGAGCGGGTGGACCCAATCTCGCGGTAGCGTGCGTAGCGTTCGGCGACGCGCTTCTTCGGCTTCTTGCGCTGGATGCGCGCGAGTTCGCGCAGGACGCTCCGGCGGACGAGGTTGGCAGCTTCGCTGTGGTCGGTGTGGGCGCCTTCGCCGGGCTCGGGGACGGTGTGGTCGATGATGCCGAGGCGGTAGCAATCGTGTGAGGTGAGGCGGAGACGTTCGGCGACTTCGCCGGCCTTCTCCTCGCCGCCGAATAGAATCGTGGCCGCGTCTTCGGGGCGGACGACTTCGTATACGGCGTTATCCAGCATGAGCACTCGGTCGGCGACGGCCATGGCGACGGCGGCTTCGGAGTTTCCTTCGCCGGTGATGACGGCGACGGTTGGCACCGGCAGGCCGAGCATCGTGACCATGCAGCGGGCGACAGCGTCCCCGAGGCCGGCTTCTTCGTTGGCGATGGACGGGAGTGCGCCGGCGGTATCGATAAGCGTAACGACAGGGAGGTTGACTTTGGCCGCGAGGCTCATGGCGCGTTCGGCCTTGCGGAAGCCGGCAGCGGTAATCCAGCCTTCGTTGGACGAAACATCGGTGGGGCGGACCTGGCCGATGATCATGACGGCATCGCCGCCAAGTGACGCGATGCCGGCGATGATCGCGTGGTCATCGACGCCGCTGCGGTCGCCGTGGAGTTCGACGAACGAGGTGGTCATGCGGCGGATGAGCTCTTCGGTGGTTGGCCGATTGGCATGGCGCGAGAGCTGCACCTGCTGCCAGGCGCTGCGCACAGTGTGATGGACGTGACCCTCGCGGTGTTCCGGGCCCGGGCTGCCACGGTAGCCGTTCATGAGCAGGTCAAGCAGCTGGGCCAGCGAATCGCGCAGCTGGGCGCGGGGTACGACAGCATCGATGAGGCCGCGTTCGAGGTGGGCTTCTGAGGTGTGAGCCCCGCCGGGGAGTTCTTCGCCGGCGGTTTCTTCCAGGGCGCGGAGGGCCGCGTAGCCGACGAGCGCGTTCGGTTCGGCGATGAGGATATCGGCGAGGTTCACGAAGCCGGTGTAGGCCGAGCCCGTCGTCGGGTCGGTGAGGACGGCGATGTAGGGGAGGCCGGCCTCATCGTGCCGGTGGATGGCGGCGGCGATGCGGGGCGCTTGCATGAGCGCCAGGAGGCCTTCCTGCATGCGGGTGCCCGAGGTGGAGCAGATGAGGACGACCGGCGTGCGGCGGCTGGTGGCCTTTTCGAACGCGCGGGCCAGGCGTTCGCCAGCGGCAACGCCGATCGAGCCGCCGAGGAACGAGAAGTCGATGACGCCAACGACTATGTCCCGGCCGACGATAGAGCCTGTGCCTGTGAGGGCCGCTTCGGTGAGCTGCGTGCGGCGCTGCGCCTGGATCACGCGCGACCGGTAGGACTGGCGACCCTGGAACGAGAGGGGGTCGATGGAAGTCACGCCGCGGTCGTCCTCGTGGAAGGAGCCGATATCGAGGAGTGTGGCGAGGCGTTCCTTGGCGGTCAGGTGGAAGTGGAAGCCACACGAATGGCAGACGCGGAAGCGCTCGTAAAGGCGGGAGCCTTCGAGGTCGGCGCCGCAGGAAAGGCACTGTTCGTGCGCCTGCTCGACTTCGGTCGGCTCGCCGTCCTCGTTCCGGCGCAGGAGCGTTCGGATGTTCTTCACGACTTCAAGTTTATCAGGCAAGGTCGTCTGCGCTGGCGGTGGTGAGGACGCGGCGAGATTCGCCGTCCTCGCGCGGGCCGACCATGCCCTCCTCTTCGAGGATTTCGATGATCTTCGACGCCTTCAAGTAGCCGACCTTGAGGCGGCGCTGGAAGAGCGACGGTGAGACGCGCTGGTGCTGGATGGTGAGTTCCCGGGCGCGGTCGACGATCGGGTCTTCGAAGTCGACTTCGATATCGGCTTCGCCGCCGTTCTGGTCGGCGAGGGCCTGTTCGAGGAGTTGGTCGGCGTTTTCCGGGGTGAGCGCGCTGAAGCGCTCGTCCTTCCAGAATTCGACCAGGCGTTCGACTTCTGCATCGGAGACGTAGACGCCCTGGATGCGGATGGGTTTCGCGGCATCGGTCGGCATGAAGAGCATGTCGCCGCGGCCCAGGAGCTTCTCAGCGCCACCCATGTCCAGGATGGTTCGGGAGTCCGTCTGCGAGGTGACGGCGAAGGCGATGCGCGTGGGGAAGTTGGCCTTGATGAGACCGGTGACGACGTCGACCGACGGGCGCTGGGTGGCGACCACGAGGTGGATGCCCGTGGCGCGGGCCAGCTGCGCGAGCCGGCAGATGAGCTTCTCGACTTCGAAGGGGGCGGCCATCATCAGGTCGGCGAGCTCGTCGATGATGACGACCCAGTAGGGGAGCTTCTTCAGCACGCGAGGGTGCTTGTTGTAGGAATCGATGTTGCGGACGGCCATCTGGGCGAACTTCTTGTAGCGGGCGTCCATTTCGCCGACGACGGCCTGGAGCACGCCGACGACCTTATCCATGTCGACGATGACTTCGCTGAAGGCCATGTGGGGGATGCCCGAATAGCCGATGAGTTCGACGCGCTTGGGGTCGACCATCACGAAGCGAACCTGGTCCGGCGTGGAGTTCATCATGATGCCGGCGATGACGGCGTTCATCATCACGCTCTTACCGGAGCCGGTTGCGCCGGCGATGAGCAGGTGGGGCATCTTCGCCAGGTCGGCGACGACCGGCGTACCCGAGACGCCCTTGCCGAGCGTGAGGGCGAGATGGGACTTCCTGGCGAGGTCCTGGAACTCTTTTGTTTCCATAACGGCCCGCATAGTGACCACCGTGGCCGAGTCGTTGGGGACTTCGATACCGACGATCGCGCGGCCGGGCACGGGCGCCTCGATGCGCAGGGAGGGAGCGGCGAGCGCGAGGGCGAGGTCGTTCTGAAGCGTGGTGATCTTGTTCACGCGGACGCGGGTGCGGCCGGTCTCGACGCGTTCGGTGCGTGGGCGGCCATCGGGTCCGAGGAGCTGCTTGCCCGTCTCGTCGCGGAGGGGGACGTCCTTGTACTT
>CALFYR010000045.1 GCA_937954195.1 uncultured Dehalococcoidia bacterium | reverse complement strand
GGCGACCCAGCCCATGCGGGTTTCGGTGAGTTCGTATTTGCCGGTGGCGCGGTCAATGAAGGCATCGGCGGGGTAGCCGGGGCCTTTGAAGGAGATGGAGTGCTGGGTGTCGTCGGTGCGGAAATCGGAGAGCGCGCCCTTGATGCCGTGGGTGTTGCGGAGGTGCTCGACCATTTGCAACTGGGAGCCGGAGGGCATGGCGCCGCGGGTTTGCGTGGTCTTCTGCCAATCGCCGAACCAGTCCGGGTGATTGAGGGTGATGCCGGTTGCGGCGAAGAAGAAGAGGATGGCGAAACTCGCCATGGAGAGATAGATATGGAGCCAGCGCGACCAGGCGGCCAGACGGCGGCGCCAGGCGGGCGTGCGGGGCGCGTCGAGGCGTAGCTCAACGCGCGGATTTTCTGTAGTCAAGGGAAGCGGATGCGATTTCGACATTGCCGGTGAGTTGTACCTGTTTGGGTTTGCCCGTGAATTCCATTTCCTGGCGGATGAGCTGATAGGTGCCGTGTTCGCGGGCGGCCTCCAGGAATACTGTGTACGTGCCGGGCTTGACGTACTTGCCCTGATTGTCTTTGCCGTCCCACTTGACGGAGTATTTGCCGGGAGGACGGGTGGCGCTGGATACCGATGGGGTAATGTCGTTGCCTTCGGCGAGGGTGCGCATGCGGTCGCCGCGGGACCAGGCGCGGAGATCGGGGAGCCAGCGCGGCTTGTCGAACCAGAGGGCGATGGTGCGCACGGGGAACCTATCTTTGTCTTCGATCCAGACGGCGAGGAAAGGGCGGCGGTAACGCTGGCCATCGATGCGGGCGAGTTCGAACTGGACGCTGAGTTCCATGGACGCGTCCCAAGAGGCGGGGGAGCTTTGGGCGGCGGCAGGAGGGGCCATGGCGAGGGCCAGGCGGTTCCATCCGGCGCTGGCGATCTGCGAGCCATCGCGGCGCACGAGCAAATATTCGACGCCGGGCCTGCGGGCGGCGAGCGCTTCGCTTTCGGCCGGTGATAGGACGGAGAAGGCGGTGGCGAGGGCTCCGGCATCGGTGGCCGAGGGGGCGACGACGGTGGAACTGAGGATGTCGCCGGCGGGCCGGCCGGTGCGCGGATCGACGATGTGGGAGTAGTGCAGGCCGGCGATTTCGACGCCGCGGCGGTAATTGCCGCTGGTGGCGACGGCGCGGTCGGAGACTTCGATTTGGGCGAGAGGCTCCGCGTTTTCCTCATCGGCGCGGGGATCGGCGATGGCGACGCGTTCGGCCCACTGGCCGCGCACGACGAGATCGCCGCCGATGTTGACGATAGCGGCTGCGATGCCGGATGCGAGGGCAGCCTGGGCGGCGCGTTCGACGATGTAGCTTTTGGCGAAGGTGTGGAGGGCGAGGGGCGCGTCGGTCAGCCGGGTGGCGGAGCGGGTGGTGGGGTCGAGAGACCAGTGGGGACGGGCGGCGAGGGTGACGGCGTGGTGGAGTTCGTTGCTGGTGGGAAGTCGGCCCAGGGAAGCGGCTTCGCGCCATGCGCGGTTG
>CALFYR010000044.1 GCA_937954195.1 uncultured Dehalococcoidia bacterium | reverse complement strand
GGTGACATCGCGCGCGGTGATTGGGCTGCGCGGCGAGTGGGTGTTTCGCGCTGAAGGACTTTCCATCGCGGCGGAGGGCGATCACCTTTCGGAGGCGGGACGGCTCTTCGTCGAGCGCGAACGCCAGGCCGACGCCTCACTTGGCTGGTCGCCGGATACAGCCGCGGTGAATGAGATATGCGAACTGGTGGGCGGCATGCCGCTGGCGATCGAACTCGCGGCGGCGTTGCGGCGGTACCTCGGCTATCGCGAAATCGTTGAGCTGGTGACGACCGACCTCTCATGCCTGAGCAGCGACCTGCACGACACGCCAGACCGGCACCGCAGCATCGAAGCGCTCCTCGATGAGAGCTGCCGGAGGCTCCCGGCCGATCAGCAGCGGATGCTCTGCGCGCTGGGGGTGTTCGAAGGGTCGTTCTCGGCGGAGGCGGCGCGTTCGGTGGCGGGCGCGAGCCTTCCCGTGCTGCGGATGCTTGTCGATAGCTCGCTCGTTCAGCCGCGGGACGGGCGCTTCTCGCTGCATCCGCTGATGCGGCAGCTGGTCGTTGCGCGTGGCGAAGCTGAACTCGGCGGCCTGCGCGAACGGCACGCGGCCTACTATGCGCGATTCCTCGATGCGCGCAGTTCGCGCATGGAAACGGGCGAACAGGTCGACGCCTGCGACGAGGTGGAGGCGGACCTGGCGAACGTCCTCGCGGCGTGGCGCTGGGCGTCCGAACAGCGGCGCATCGACCTGCTGGAACTTGGGCGGCACGGGCTCTTCTGTTTCCTGACCTTCCGGGGCCGGTTCTACGAGGCGAGGGAGATGGAGCGGACCGCGATAGAGGCCGCCGAAGCGGCGGGCGACGAGGGACTGCGGCTACTCAGCGGCCTGCTGATCCACCGGGTGTGGACCTGCTTCCGCATCGGCCAGCCGACCGTCGCGCTTGGTGCGCTGCAGCGGGCCGCGGCCATCGCGCAACAGACGGGCTACATTCACCGGGGCATCGCGATGGACCCACGGGTCGCGGGTGCGGCGCTGCGCGTGGGCACCGGCGAATACGCCGCCGCCTACGAACTGGCGAGCGGCGCGCTGAAATCCGCGCAGCAGCGCGGAGACGACGCCGCAGTGGCGTTCGCCTCGTGGATGGCCGGGGTCGCGCATTTCCGCCAGGTGGAGCTCGTCTGGGCGCCGGACGCGAACGGCCGCTGGGTGTTCTCGCCCGCACCGACGAACGAAGTGCCATCGCCTATCGAAGAAGCAAAGCGGTTGATCGAGCAGGCGGCACGGATCCTGGAAGCCTCCGGCGAACGATGGCTCATGGGGTATGTCGAGATCGAACGGGGCCTGCTCGCGAGCGCCTACAGCGACACGGCCGGCTCTTGCGATCACTACCGCGCTTCGTACGAAGCGCGCCGGGCTATTGGTGACCCCCAGGGCATGGCGAGCTCGCTCATCTACCTCTGCGACACGCTCGCCGGGATGGGCTACCTGGAAGAGGCACGGGAGCTCCATGCCGAGGCCCGCGACCTGTTCGAGCATGTTGGCGACGGCATCGGCCTGGCCGAGGTTGATCGCGGCGAAGGTTTCCGCCTGCGCAGCGAGGGAGACTACGACGGCGCCCGAGCGATGTTCAACAGCGGGCTGCAGCGCAGCATGTCGATGAACTTCGCGAATAACGTGCTTGGCATCCTGCGCGGCATGGCGGACATGCTGGAGGACAACGGCCAAACGGAACTTGCGGGACGCGTACACCAGGCGATCGGCTGGAACCCTGCCGCGACGCCGTTCGCTCGCGGCAAGTCGCGCGCGGCCGTAGAACGCCTCGGGCTCGCCCCGGACCCGGTCGAACTCGACCAGATCGCGCTGGCAAGGCTCGCCGATGATGTGGTCCGCGCGCTGAACAGCATCCGCGATTGGACGGCGATGGAGCCGGCCTTTGACGACCGTGGTTCGGCAGCCGCGGCGGTCCGGGCGATCGCCACGGTCCCGAGCATGCGCGAACGCGGCGACGCAGTGGCGTAACGTGGGTGTGTGAGGGCTATCACCCGGTGTGGATTCCCTCCTCTTGCGTTGTGGGCCACACTAGGCCCGGGATCCAAACCTTTACGTTCCGTCGGGGTTTGTAAGATCCCGGGAGTTCGCCGGTCTTATCGTCGAAGCGCGCTGCTTTCGACGGCCTGGCGAGCTTCACATCCCGGGGAAACCCAATCGGTGCGCGAGAGCGCGGCGGCAGAGGTGGCATGGACCAGCACACGGATTCCAGCCTGGTAGAGCTCGCAAAGGCAGGCGATCAGCACGCCTTCGCGGAGCTGTACAACCGCTATTTCGATCCGGTCTACGACTTCGTGGCGCGCATGACGCGGAACCGCGACGAAGCCGAAGACATCGCCCAGGACACGTTCCTGAAGGCGATGAACGCGATGGGTGGGCTGCAAAAGGGAGCCAGCTTCAAGAGCTGGATCTTCACGATTGCCCGCAACACCGCGCTCAACCGGATCGAGAAGAGTTCGCGCACCCGGCCGCTCCACTTCGAGGATTCCGAGGGGGAGGAGGTCTCGTTCGACGTTGTCGATACGGACCGCTTCTCGGACCCCGAAGAGGCTGCCCAGGCGAGCGCCGTTTCGGCGCTGGTGTGGCAGGCGGCCGCGGGTTTGGACCCGAAGCAGCTTTCGTTGCTGGACCTGCACCTGCGCCAGGGGCTGGATAGCGGCGAAATCGCGGATGTCCTCGGTGTCACGAAAAACAATGGCTACGTGATGCTGAACCGCCTGAAGAAGGCCGTCGAAGATTCGATTGGAGCCTTCATCATGTTCAAGGACGGACGGCAATACTGCGGTGAGTTGGACGCCGTGTTAAGCCGGGTGGACATCGATGGGATGTCTCCGGAAGTGCGGAAGCTTGTCGAAAAGCACGTGGCGCAGTGCTCTTCGTGCGAAGAACGGAAGAAGAAGCTCGCCCCGCTGGCGGCGTTCGCGGGCCTCGGAGCGATTGGCGCACCTGCCGGCGCGAAGGCGCACATCCTCGAAGGGCTGCTGCAGCAGTGGCCAGGGCCGGCCGCCACGGGCGGTTCGAGCGGCGGTTCCTGGGGTGGCGGCGGCACGGGCCGCGGCGGTTCGCGGCCCGGCGGCGGCGCTGGCGGCGCGAACGGATTCCTGAAGGTCGGCGGTGTGCTGACGGCGGCCGCCGGCTTCCTGATGATGGCGCTGCTCATCCCGGCCAGCCCGGTTGCGCTGACGCGCGGCGATGACCCGATGCAGGCGAGCCCGAGCGAAGTGGTGACGCAGCCCACCGAGACCCCGACGAACACGCCAGCGGGCGGCACCGGCGGGGGCGAATCGCCGACGGCGACCGAGACCGCGGAGAATACGGGCACGCAGCAGGGCCAGGCGGGCGAGACCGCGACGCCCGAACCTACGAGCACGAACACGCCTCCACCGACTTCGGCGGCCGGCGGAGCGACGAACACCCCTCCGCCCACCGCCACGAATACCAACACGCCGACTGCCACCGCTACCGCGACGAATACCAACACGCCGACTGCGACGCCGACGAACACGGCGACGCCGACTCCGACAAACACTCCGACGCCGACGAGGGTGCCGTGTTCTCCGAGCCTGTTCGTCACCAGCCAATCGCTGAACGTGCCGCCCGGGACAACGCAGAGCTTCACGATCTTCAACTCGCAGCCGTGTTCGGGGAGCTTCGAACTCGGGAGCCCGACGCAGCCATGGGCGAGCGTGACGCCTGGAAGCGGGACGGTGCCGGGCAATGGCTCGGTGACCGTGCAGGTTTCGGTGAACGGGCAGGGTGTGCCGCGGCAGGAGGGCACGTATAGCGCGACGTTCCTGGTGAAGGGTGTCTCGAATTCGTTCAACGTGACGGTGAACACGACGGTCGGTGGTCAGCCGCCGGAGGTGTTGAACGCGAATGGGAGCTGCACGACGACGCCGAACGGACGAACAGCGAGCTTTGTGGTGCAGGCAACGGATGACATCTCGGTGGCGAGTGTTGTCGTGAGTTGGAATGGCGGTTCTGTGGCCCTGGTGCGCGGGACCGGCCCGAATCTCTGGAGCATCAGCGGCCACCCGATCCCTGCCGGAAACCTGACCGGTTTCAAGGCGACGGCGACCGATGGCTCGGGAAAGACCGACGTTCAGACCTTCACGCCGAACGGGTGCTTCACGCTCAGCTTCACCAGCTAGCAAACGAGAGGGGAAGTGGGGCGACGATGTGGTGGCATGGCGCCTCCGCTCCCTGCCGGTCGCGGTACTGGGTGGGCGGTGGTAGCGGGTGACGCCGCGAATCCGCGTAGAGTGCGTCCATGGACCTTGAAGCTGTTCGAGACGAAGCGTATTGCTACCTGACGACGACGGGACGGAAGAGCGGCGAGCCGCGTGAGATTGAGATCTGGTTTGGAGTGATCGGCGGCTCGCTGTTTATGCTCAGCGGGAGCGGCGAAGACGAGCGTGGCCCAAAGGCGCACTGGGTGCGGAACCTGCTGAAGACGCCCGCCTGCACCGTGCGGATCCAGGCTGAGACGGTACCCGCGACGGGACGAATCGTTGAGCGAGGCACCGGCGAGGACACCGCCGCCCGCGAGTTGCTGGTCGCGAAGTACCAGGCC
>CALFYR010000043.1 GCA_937954195.1 uncultured Dehalococcoidia bacterium | reverse complement strand
TGTGGTCGCGCGCGTCAGCCCGGCCCTCATTCCGATCAACGAACCCCTCGCCAAAGTCGATGGTGTCTACAACGCCGTGCAGATTGTCGGCGACCTGACCGGGACCGTCCTCTTCCAGGGGCGCGGCGCCGGCGCCGAACCCACCAGCTCGGCCGTCGTCGCCGACCTGCTCGATCTCTCGCACGCCATCGTCCTTGGGACGCGCGAGCGCAAGTACTGGGGCCCCGAAGGCGATATCCCCGTGCTCGGACTGGAGAACCTGGAGACGCGGTACTATGCACGGGTGACCGTCACCGACCGCCCCGGCGTGCTCGCCCAGATCGCCCAGACCCTTGGCGACCATGGTGTCAGCATCGCCGCGGTCAACCAGAAGGAAGCAGATACCGACGCCCAGACGGCTGAGCTCGTGATCATGACGCACCGCGCGCGCGATGGCGCCATGACCTCCGCGATGCAGGCCATCGAAGCTCTCCCGGTCGTCTCGCAGGTGTCCTCCTTCCTCCGCGTGGAGGGCTAGCCGCATGGCCGGGGAATCCCAGGCACAGGCACTCGGCGAAATCATCACCTGGCTCGAGCAGCAGCTTCGCCTCAGCCGCGACGAGCAGACGCGCCACCTCGCCCAGATCGACCAGCTCCGCCGCCAGGTGCACGACCTCCAGGAGCAGATCGACGAGAACAACCGCGCCGTCCGCGAGATCGACCCAAAGCTGCTCCCATTCAAGGGTCTCCCCGAAAAGATCCGCGGAATGGACGAGGGCACCGAGCAGATCCGCCAGGCTGTGCTCTCCAACAAGGCGGAACTCGATAACACCATCCGCATGATGCGCGCCGAAGCCGACTACGACCGGCAGGAGCGCGGCGAAGCCCTCCGCCGCATCGATACCACCGCATCCCAGGTCGGCCTGGTCACCGCCGACATCGCCCAGGTCCAGCAGCAGACCTCCCAGATGGGCCAGACCATGCAGACGCTGCTCGAACGCCAGCGCGAAGTCGAAGCGCGCGTCGAACAGTTCGGCCTTCGCCTCGAACGAGCCATCGAGGTCAACCGAGACCTCGAAGAGCGCATCCGCGAAGCCGTCTTCGGCGACCTCGACGACAAGTTCTCCGTGGTCTACGACCGCCTGCAGGTGGTCGGCGAGATGGTGAAACGCAACGAAGACCTGATCGCGGGCGTGGCGAACGAACGCAGCCTGCGGCAGGAACTCCTGGACGAGCTCATGGTCTGGCGGGAAGAACACAACCGCATCGATGGCCGTCTCAACTCGCTCGAAGAACTCACCGACCGGATGGTCGCCACGCTCGACAAGGTTCACGGCGAAGTCACGCTGCTCGAAGGCCGCCATTCGGGCCTCGGCGAACGGGTCGCCAACATCCGGCGCGATATCGCCGAAGTGGTCGACCACGTCCGCGAGGAGTTCAACAAGTACAACGCCATGATGGAGAAGCAGCGCCGGAAGCAAATCCAGGTGCTCGAACAAGAACTGCGCGAATCCAAATTCCACGCATTTCGCCCGCCGGAGGAACCATGACAACCGCCGCCCCCGCTCCGCGGGGCGTCCTGTTTCGCTGGGCCGAGGTCCTGCCCCTCACCGAGCGCACCCCGCGCATCACCCTCGGCGAAGGCGATACGCCGCTTGTCCGCTCCGCCGCCCTGGAAGCCGAATGCGGCCTCGATGAGCTCTGGTTCAAGCTCGAAAGCTGCAATCCCACCGGTTCCTTCAAGGACCGGGGGATGGTGGTAGCCGTCGCCAAAGCGCTCGAATCGGGCGCGAAGGCGATCATGTGCGCCAGCACCGGCAACACCAGCGCCAGCGCCGCCGCCTATGCCGCGCGCTGCGGCATGGAATGCTACGTGCTCGTCCCGGGCGGCAAGGTCGCGGCCGGCAAGATGGCCCAGGCGGTCGCCTATGGCGCCCGCATCATCGAAGTCGATGGCAACTTCGATGACGCCCTCCAGGCCGCCCGCGAACTCACCACGAAGCACCCCGTCGCGCTCGTCAACTCCGTGAACCCGGACCGCATCGACGGCCAGAAGACGGCATCCTACGAAATCTGCGAATCGCTCGGCGATGCCCCCGATATCCTCGCGATCCCCGTCGGGAACGCCGGGAACATCACCGCCTACTGGAAGGGCTTCGGCGAATGCGCCGAGAAGGCCCGCGCCACGCTCCACCCGAAGATGTACGGGTTCCAGGCCGCCGGCGCCGCCCCGCTTGTGAGCGGCAAACCCGTAGCGGAACCCCAGACCGTCGCCACCGCCATCCGCATCGGCAACCCGGCGAGCTGGCAGAGTGCCATCGCCGCCCGAAACGAGAGCGAAGGCCTCATCAACGCGGTCACTGACGACGAGATCCTCGAGGCCTACCGGCTTCTCGCGGGCCGCGAAGGGCTCTTCGTCGAACCCGCCAGCGCCGCCAGCGTGGCGGGCCTGCTGAAGCTACGCCGCGAAGGCAAGATCAACGGCGGCCGGGCGGTCGCCATCCTCACGGGCAACGGCTTGAAGGATCCTGAGACAGCCATCAGCCAGTACGTGCCCAGGGTCGCAAAGGCAGACGCTACCGTCGCGGGGGTGGAGCGGGCTCTCGGCTGGTAGCCGCTATGCTCGCGTCTCAAGCGCGGTCCGGATCGCGCACTGCAGCTCCGCGAACGTAAACGGCTTCTGCAGGAATCCGTCTGAGGCAGATGCGCCGACGTTCGCCGCGACTTCCGATTCCGCGTAGCCGCTCATCAGCACGATCGGCGCGGTCATCCCGGCTTCCCGCATGCGCCTTGCGACCGCATCGCCACGCAGGCCCGGCATGGTCATATCCATCAGCACAAGCGAGAGGCGTTCCTGGTCGCGCTCGATGGCGCCCAGCGCCTCCTCTCCCGATT
>CALFYR010000042.1 GCA_937954195.1 uncultured Dehalococcoidia bacterium | reverse complement strand
GCTTCGCTGCTGTCCTTCGCCAGGCGGATGAGACCCTCAAGCTGCTTGCGCACGCCGACCGCCGAGCCGATTGAGCTTCGTTCGAAGTCGAGTGTGGTGGTGCCGACGTACCAGCCGCGGTTCTCTTCGCCGATGCGGTTCTTCACGGGGACGCGGACGTCTTCGAAGAACACTTCGTTGAAGCCCTGGGCACCGGAGAGCATCGTCAGGGGCCGGACCGTCACGCCGGGGGCCTTCATGTTCACGAGCAGGTAGGTGATACCGCGGTGCTTCGGGGCATCGGGGTCAGTCCGGACGAGCATGTACATCATGTCGGCGAACTGGGCGCCGGTCGTCCAGATCTTTTGGCCGTTGATGACGTAGTCGTCGCCATCGCGAACGGCGCGGGTCTGGAGGCTGGCGAGGTCGCTACCTGCGCCGGGCTCGCTATAGCCCTGGCACCAGATGACTTCGCCCTTGAGGATCTTGGTGAGGTGCTCTTCCTTCTGCTCCTCGGTCCCGTGCTCGATGATGGTGGGGCCGATCATCATGACGCCGAAACCGCCGACGTTGCCGGGAACGCCGGCCTCGGCGAATTCCTCGTTCATGATGAACTGCTCGACGACGGACATATCGGCGCCGCCGTACTTCTTCGGCCAGGAGGGAGCGATCCAGCCCTTGGTCGCGAGCTTGTCCCGCCATTCCTTAATGGCGCCCATGCGCCCGAAGAGAGAGCCTTCGCCCTGTTCGCTACCTGCGCGGAGTGCGGCGGGCGTTTCCTTCTCAATGAACTCGCGAACTTCCTTGCGCCATACGGCCTCGCGTTCGCTATCGCCAAGTGTGATTGCCATGTGAAACCTGCTTTCGAACTGGGTCCCGCACCCGGTGAGTCGGCGGGAAAAGGGAGTGCGGAACGATTGTGAGGGAGACGGGAGCGCCCTGCAAGCGAACGCAATTCGGGTTTGCCTTCCATGCTGCCATAAGCAACATCGATAGAAAGGCCCTCCCCGTCGCAGAATCGCTTGTGATAGGATTCACAGGTCCCACCGGAACGGCGGGGCGCCCGGGTTCTGTCCCTTCTCCTACTGCTCTGCTTCCATTGCCCTCCGGGCGCCCGCCGTTCCAACCTTCCCCCTCTCCACGACTCTGACGAAAAGCCCGGCCACTCGCGCGGGGCGAGCTGCTGCCGCACGCCAGTCCGCGCCGCTGGCTGGCCCGTGACCCGACCGCGGCGGACGTTGCGACAGGGTGGGCGCGGGGGCTACGGGGCGGGTGCGTCTTCGCGGGGGAGTTCACGGAGGCCCGCTTTGTGCATCTCGGCGAGCATGGCGTAGCGGCCGGGGTTGCCGGTGACCCACTCTTCGGTAGGGGTGCCGGCCAGGGGTCGTTTGACCTGGGCGGGGGTCCCGGCGGCGAGCATGCCAGCGGGTATTTCGGTATCGGGCAGGACGACGGAGCCGGCGGCGATGAGCGCGCCTTCGCCGATAACGGCGCCATCGAGGACGAGCGCGCCGTTGGCGATGAGGGCGCGGGCCCCGATGGTGGCGCCGTGGACGACGCAGGCGTGGGCGATGGAGGCGGATTCGCCGATGAGGGAGGGCTGGCCCGCGCGGCCGTGGACCACCGAACCATCCTGGATGTTTGCGCCGCGTTCGACGATGACGTAGCTGGTATCGCCGCGGACGGTGGCGCCGTACCAGACTGAGGCGTCTTCGTGGATGGTGACATCGCCGACGATGTTGGCGGTGGGGGCGATGAACGCGGAGGGGTGGATTCGGGGGACCTTATCCCCGACGGCGAAGATGGGCACGGGCGGCTCCGGGGGCGGCTCCCGAACCAAGGCCGGGGCAGTGGTATCGTATGCGCCGCGCCTTTGGCGGCAACCGAACCGGGAGGGTCAGGATGGAGATCGAAGGCAAGTCAGCGGTTGTGAGTGGTGGCGGTTCGGGCATTGGCCGGGCGGCGGTGCTGGACCTTGTGAAGCGCGGCGCTCGGGTGATCGTGGCGGACATCAATGCGGAGGGCGGCGCGGAGACGGTAGGGCTGGCAGAAAAGCTGGGGGGCATCGCTATTTACCGGCACTGCGACGTGACGCACGCGGAGGATATCGCGGGGGCGTTCGCTTCGGCGGTGGAGCACTTCGGGAGCTTCGATATCGCGTTTAACAACGCGGGTATCGGTGGGGAGGACCTGTTCGAAGACGAGACGGGGAGCTGGACGCGGATTGTGGATATCAACCTGACGGCGGTGATCGACGCGACGCGGATTGCGGTGCGGGAGATGCGGCGTTCGGGCAAAGGCGGAGCGATCGTGAATACGGCGAGCATGGGCGGACTCCTGCCGATGCCGGATTCGCCGGTGTACGCGGCGACGAAGGCGGGGGTGGTGAACTTCACGCGATCGTTGGCGTACCTAGCGGAACAGGACCGGATCCGGGTGAACGCGATATGTCCTTCGTTCACGGATACGCCGCTGGTTCGGCGGAGCGGGGACGAGCGGGTAGAAGAGGTGGCGAAGCTGGTGGGGGGGATCCTGCAGCCGGAGGACATTTCGGCGGGGGTGATCGAGCTGATCGAGGACGACATGCGGTTTGGTTCGATCATGCGGGTGACGGTAAAGGGCGGGCGGGACTTCGCGCGGGAGATGCGGCCGTATTGAGTGCCGAGTGCCGAGTACCCGGTGGCCGGTACCTGGTGGCCGGTGGCCGGTGCCCGGTGCCCGGTGCCAAGGAGAATCACACCTGGACGAGGGGGTTCCGGACAGCAAGGTTGGAAAACCTCGCGAAGTCGCGGTCGGCGGACCACAGTTCGTTCACGCCGTGGTCGAGGCATATGGCTGCGATGCGTGCATCATGTACCCGTCCTCCGGTGACGTT
Organism: uncultured Dehalococcoidia bacterium; assembly: GCA_937954195.1. Taxonomy (GTDB): domain Bacteria; phylum Chloroflexota; class Dehalococcoidia; order Tepidiformales; family Tepidiformaceae; genus Amarobacter. Next base: position 6,414 of record CALFYR010000042.1, on the reverse strand, counting down.
GCCGTCGCGCAGCAGTAAGGACAGGGTGTCCATATGGTCTGACGTCTCGCTCAGGACCACGGCTCCACCGTGGAGCCACTGACGTAGCTGTTCCAAGGCGACCGGCATGGGGCTGGCGGGCTTGTAGATCCGCGGGTTTGTGCAGATTGCAAGGAATTCATGAATCGTCGCCCAAGAGATTGCCCAGGGAGACTCGGCTCGGACGAGTTCATCGATCACTCGCTTTGCCGCGGTGTGGAACGTCGCGTCGCGGCGGTGAGCGTAAACAAGAATGTTGGTGTCGACTGCTATCAACCGACGGAGCCACGCTCGTAGGCTGCCTCACGAATCGCGGCCCAATTGTCTTCGGTGAACGGAGGCTGGAGGCCCTCGCCCCCAACTGTGGCGTCTTTCCACTCCAGCCTCGTTCCACGTGGACTGGCGGCGGTTTCCGTCAGCACGCGGCGTATCGCACGTTCGACGATTGCTGCTGCCGTGGTTGCCTCGCGGCGGGCGAGTTCTTCAATCTCCGAGACCAGGGCTTCGTCGAGTTCGATGGTTCGCGACATGCATTAAAGAATAGCAGAAGGCCGGGCGCGCTCTCGCACGTTCCCGGCCTTTGCGACCTCGGGGGGACGAGGGGCTTTAGAAATCCGGCTGGAGGACCGGAGCGGGGTGGGGCTCGTGGGAGCCTTCGACGTTGATGTGGGGGAGCCAGCCGAGCCACGAGGGCAGGTACCAGTTCGCGTTGCCCAGGAGGGCCATGCTGGCCGGGACGAGGACGCTCCGGACGATGGTCGCATCGAGGAGGACGGCGACTGCGAGACCGAAGCCGAACTGCTGGAACATAACCATTTCGCCCATGGCGAAGCCGGTGAAAACGGCGACCATGATGAGCGCGGCGCCGGTGATGAGGCCGGCCGTGGTGCGCACGCCGAAGGCAACGGATTCGGCGTTGTCGCCGGTCTGGTCGAAGCGTTCGCGGATACGGGTGAGCAGGAAGACGTGGTAGTCCATGGAAAGTCCGAAGAGGATGGCGAACATGAAGAGCGGCACCCACGATTCGATGCGTTCGACCTGCTGGAAGCCGAGCAGATCGGCCCCGACGCCGTGCTGGAAGACGAGGACCATAAGCCCGTAGGCGGCGCCGACGGAGAGGAGATTCATGATGATGGCCTTGATCGGGACAACGATGCTTCGGAAGACCATGAGAAGGATGACGAAGCTGAGGCCGAGGACGAAGGCCATCACGGGGATGGTGTAGTCGGCGATGAGTGCTGTGTCGTCCATGCCTGCCGCGGTGGCGCCGCCGACATAGGTGGTGGCATTGGCGCTCCCGAAGGCATTAGGGACGTAGGTATCGCGGAGGCGGTCGATGGCCGCGCGGGCTGTATCGCCCTGCGGGTCGCCGATGATCGTCGTCTCGACGAGAGCAATGTCGCCGGCATCGTTCGTGGTGACGGTGACATCGCCGAAGACGGGGTCAGCTTCGATGCTGGCGACGAGGCGTTCGATGCCGGACTGGACGGGCTCAGCGTCGAGTGCGGCGCTTTCGACGACGACCTGGGCTGGCCCGATAAGACCGGCCGAGAACTCCTCATCGAGGAGGTTGAAGGCCTGGCGAGCGCTGCTTGATTGGGGGAGCGTGGAGACGCCTGAGAAGCCGAGTTCGACAGTGGCGTAGGGGATGGCGGCAGCTATGAGGAGCGAGGACGAGCCGACCAGGCTGACCACGGGGTGGCGCATCACGGTTTGCGTGGTCCGGTCCCAGAATGCGCCATCGCTGGATTCGCGGCGCCACGGCATGCGGACCCGAACGGAGTTCACACGGTCGCCGAGGAGGCGGAGGGCGGCCGGGAGGAGCGTCATCGCCGCGAGGACAGCGACGATGACCACGACGATGGCGCCGACGCCCATGCTGCGGAAGATGCTCTGGGGAACGATGAGGAGACCGGACAGGGCGACCACTACCGCCATGCCGGAGAAGAGAACGGCCCGGCTGGCGGTGCCGCCGGCCTTGATGATGGCCTCATCGCGGGAGAGGCCGTTTCGGCGCTCTTCGCGGACGCGCTGGATGACCAGGAGCGAGTAGTCGATGCCGACCGCGAGGCCGATGGTGGTGATGATGTTGACGACGAAGATGGAGAGTTCGAAGGTGCGGCCAATGAGCGCGCTGACTCCGAGCGCGATGACGATGGACATGAGGCCGAGGACGATGGGCACGCCAGCCGCGACCAGAGCGCCGAAGACGACGACAAGGATGAGCAGCGCGATTGGCAGGCCGATCAGTTCGGCGGTCTGGAGGTCGCTTTCGGAGGTTTCGTTGAAGGCGACGGAGATGCTGCCTTCGCCGCCGGTGACGACGGTGAAGCCGCCGGCGTTCAGCGGTTCGATGGCGTGCAGGACCTCTTCGGCCTGGGCTTCGATCTCGCCGGCCGTGATGACGACGGGCACGAGCAGCGTGGTCCGGGATGCTGACACGAGGGTTGGAGCGCCCGTTTCGAAGAAGCTAAGGACTTCGATGCCGGGTATAGCGCGGAGTTCGGCGATTACGGCCTGTGCGCGTTCGGTGAAAGCGGGGTCATCGACGGAGAGGGAATCCGAATGGACGAGGACGAACTCTTCGGCGGGTTGGGCGCCAAAGAACCGTTCTTCGAGGATGGCTTCGGCGTTCGAGGATTCGCTTTCGCGGTAGGATTCCGCCTCGGTGGTGAGGACGCCACCGATAGACGCCGCGGAGGCAACCGCGGCGACGAGCGCGATGACCCAGATTGAAACAACGACCCAGGGGCGGCGGGTGGAGAAGCGAGCGAGGCCTTCGGTGGTGAGGAAGCGTGGCATGTCTGTGGATTCTCCCATTGGTTTGCCGACTGATGAACGACCATTCATTTGAATGAATCATCATTCACTATGGCAGGCAGCGTACGGGTGAGTTGAAGAAGGGCGCAACACCCGGAGGGTCATCCTTTCGTAGGAGAGACGGTTACAATCGCGGCGGCCAGGCGAGGAGGAAAACATGGAGACGTTGCTGGTGGAGCGTGACGTCGAATTGCCGGGACTTGTCACCATCACGCTGAACCGGCCGGAAAAGCTGAATGCCATCAGCTTCCGGATGCACGCTGAGTTGCAGCAGGTGTGCCGGGAACTTGCCGACGATGCCGACGCGCGGGTGGTACTCGTGACGGGCGCCGGGCGGGCCTTTTCGGCCGGCGCGGACCTGGGCGGGGGGCCGCGCGACGGTACGCGCACTCCGTTGGCAGCCGCGAATGCGGAGCCTTCGCCATTGCGGGAGCGGATCAGGTCGAGTGCCGGGAACCGGACGTGCGCGGCGCTGGAAGGGCTGGACCAGGTGACTATCGGGGCAGTCAACGGCCTGGCGATCGGCGGCGCGGTGGTGTTCCTTTCGTGCCTGGATATTCGGCTGGCGGCTGAATCATCGTGGTTTTCGATCCCGGAGGTGGACCTGGACATCCCTCTGACGTGGAACGCACTGCCGCGGTTGATGCGCGAACTGGGTCCGGCGCGGACGAAGGAGCTGGTGATGACCTGCGATCGGTTCACGAGCGAGCAGGCGCTCGCCTGGGGATTCCTGAACCATCGCGTGCCCGACGATGAGGTTCTGCCGCGGGCGCGGGAGCTGGCACGGAAGCTCCTGGAAAAAGACCCGATTTCGCTGGCGCTGACGAAATCGACGTGTAACGCGCTTGCGGAATCGATGGTTCCGGCGGGGACGACGCACAGCGATCGGGACTACCTGATGCTGGCCCGGCTTGTGGGCAAGGAACGTTCCGCGCCATGACGCGGCCCACACCGGCGGATGCGGCGAGGGAGCTCGCGCACCGGCTGGATGCGCAGGGACGACTCATCCGGTGGCCCACGAAGTTAGGGCAACAGCGCCTTGCGGTGGCGTACCTGGTGGCGAAGTTCGAACGCGGTCGCCGGTATTCGGAGCACGAGGTGAACGAGGTGCTGGACGAGTGGTCGCTGTTCCGCGACGCGGCGATTTTGCGAAGGACACTCGTGGAGGAGGGGTGGCTGGAGCGGACTACCGACGGACGGGAGTACTGGGTGGCAGAGGAACACGAGCGATGATTTCGGAAACCGGGCGCGGCCACCGGAGATTCGCTGCGTTCTGGGACTGGGCGGTACGGAACGAGAGCCGGGAGGAACGAGGTCTTCGGAAGGAACTGGTCTCGCGGGTGAGCGGGCGGGTGCTCGAGCTTGGCGTCGGCGTCGGGGCGAACTGGAAGTACCTGCCGGGCGGCGTTACGTACGTCGGGATCGAGCCGGACGGGTACATGCTTGAGCGGGCGCGCAAGCATGCCGAGGAAGCGGGCACGGAGTACACGCTGGTGGCCGGCCGGGCGGAGGATCTGCCATTCCGGGCAGCGTCGTTCGATACGGTGCTGGTGACGCTCACTCTCTGCTCGGTTGCGAGCCAGGAGCGGGCCCTGGACGAGGTGTTGCGGGTACTTCGACCCGAGGGGACGTTGTTGTTCCTGGAGCATGTGCGGCCCGAGGGGCGCGTGAAGGGGCGGCTGGCTGACGTGATTGCACCGTTGTGGCGGCGTGCCGCAGCGGGCTGCCACCCGAACAGGCGCACGGTGGAAACCATTGGGCGGGCGGGTTTCGAGGTGAACGAAGTGCGGGAGACGCCGATCCGGGGACTGCCGCAGGTGCTCGGCGCGGCTCGCCGGCGGGGAGCCCAGCGACCGAGTTAGAGGAACGCGGGAGCGAGCGCGTAGGCGATGACCAGGATGACGCCGGCGAGCAATTGCAGCATGTGATTTAGTTCGACGGTGGTGTTGCTGTTGCTCAGGCTCGGCCCTCCGCTGAGTCGCGGCCGGGCTTGATGGTCGTTCGGTGTGCGGCTTCCTGCCGGTCGCGGATTTGTAGGGACTAGGTTTCCATGGGGAGGGTTGGGTCGGCGGCCCATTCGGAGAGGGAGGCGTCGTAGAGGGCGATATTGGTGAAGCCGGTCATGGTGGCGGCGAAGGCGGCGCTGCTCGCAGCGATGCCGCCTCCGCAGTAGGTGATGATGCGCTGGTCCGGGCGGGCGCCCGCCTCCTCGAAGCGGCGGCGGATCTCGTCGATGGGATGGTAGAGCTGGGTTTCGGGATCGACGACGCCGGCGGCGCCCATGGCGGGGACGTTGACGCTCCCGGTGATGTGGCCGGGGCGACCGTAGGGGGCGACCTCGCCGCGGTGCTGGGCGCCGTTGAGTGCGTTGACGATGCAGGCTTGGCCGGATTCGATGGCGGCGAGGACATCGGCTTTGGAGGCGATGAGTTCGGGGCGAGGGTTGGGGACGAAGGTGGCCGGAGGGTGGTTTGGGTCATCGGTGGAAACCGGCCGGCCTTCGGCGGTCCAGCGGGACCATCCGCCATCGAGGATGCGGGCGTGTTCGAAACCGAAGGCGCGGAGCATCCACCAGATGCGGGCGGCCCACATATTCCCGGCGCGGTCGTAGAGGATGACGTTGGATTCGTTGGTGACGCCATAGCGCCCCATGGCTTCGGCGAATTGTTCGGCTGTGGGCATCATGAAGCGGAGGTTGGAGGAGTTGTCGCTGAGGTCGGCCTGGAGGTCGGCGAAGCCGGCGCCGGGTATGTGGCCGTTGGCCCACTCATCGCGGCCAGAGACGACTTCGAAGGCGCGCCCTTCTGCGCCAGGGCGAAGGAAGACGGTGCATTCGAGGAGGCGGAGGTTGGGGCCGGCAAGGTGCTCGGCGAGCCATGCGGTGGTGACGAGGAAGTCTTCGCGGTTGGACATGGGTTAGCCTCCTAGGCGTCGTGCCAGACGGGATCGCGCTTTTCGGCCCAGGCCTGGCGGGCTTCGCGGGCATCGGCGGTCTGGCTGGCGAGAATTTGATTGCGGTTTTCGAGCTTGAGGGCGGTTTCGAGGGGGATGCCGTTGACGGTTTCGTTGAGGACTTGCTTGGTGAGGCGGAGGCCAAGGGGGCTGGCCTTGCGGATGATGCCTTCGGCGATGGACATGGCGGCGGGGAGCAGGTCTTCCGGCGGGAGGATGCGGGTGAGCAGGCCCATCTCGCGGGCTTCGGCGGAATCGACGATTCGGCCCGAATAGAGCATATCCGCCGCGTGGGAGGCGCCGACGAGTTTGGGGAGGAAGTAGGAGGAGCCGACATCGGCGCCGCCAAGACCGAGGTTGAGGTAGGAGCAGGCGAAGCGGGCGTGTTCGGTGCCGATGCGCATATCGCTGGCGATGGCGAGGGATAGCCCACCGCCAGTTGCCGCGCCATTGACGGCGGCGATGATGGGCTGGGGGGCGTTCCGCATCTTGACCATGAGTTCGGCGATGTCTTCCTGGAAGGTCATGGAATCCTGGACGGGGCCGACGCCGGGCTGCCACTGGCCCTGTTCGGGGCCGGCTTTCAGATCAAGGCCGGCGCAGAAGCCGCGACCGGCGCCCGTG
>CALFYR010000041.1 GCA_937954195.1 uncultured Dehalococcoidia bacterium | reverse complement strand
AGACGAGGTGTGCGAATGACCGCTGCGGTAACCGAAACAAGCTTCTCCGAGGAACTGCGAAAGGCCACCGGCCGTTCGCATGGCGATGCCCAGCATTCGCCGTTCATGAGCGCGTTGTTCGCCGGAGAGCTCGATGCCGCGCGCTACGCGAACCTGGTTGCCCAGTACTTCTACATCTACGGGGCGATCGAGGAGCGGGAGCACGCGCTGAGCGAAACGTCGGCGTCGGCGTTCGCCGATCCCGGTCTTGCGCGCATCCCGGCCATCGAAGCCGACCTGCGCCATTTCCTCGGGGCCGGTTGGCGAAGCCAGATTCGCCCGCTGATCACCACGCTCGAATACGTTGGCCGGGTCCTGGAAGCCACCCCTGAGGAATTTGTCGCGCACCACTACGTGCGGTACCTCGGAGACCTCTCCGGCGGCCAGCACATCGCGAAGGTCATCCAGAAGCAGTTCTCGCTCAACAGTGGCGCGGGGCTGGCGTTCTACGACTTCTCGGCGCTGGGCGACCTGGATGCGTTCAAAGTGGCGTACCGGTCGAAACTCGACGCCGCGGGATGGGACGCGGACGCCCGCCGCGTCGTCATCAACGAGGCACTTCGCGCCTACGACCTGAATACCCGCCTGTTGCAGGAACTCTAGGTCGTTTCGCGCCGGGTCGACCCTCATGTCGGTCATCTCAGTGACTGCCCTGCTCCGCCTGCCGGGGCTCAATCCCTAGTGCGGCGCAGGATTCCTGGTAGAGCCGCACAACCTCGCCGCGGACTTCCGCCCGGGCTGTCAGGGTCCGGCCCCACGGAATACGCACAGCCGTCTCCTTCCCGCTCACAACAGCCACGAAATCGATACCGGCCTTATCGACGCCGGTGACGCTTGCATCGGTGGCCGTGGCGTGACCGCCGAGCGCACGGACCATCAACACTGAATCAGCGGCGTGGTCGCCATTCATGTGCCGCAGGATGGCGGCGGATTCTTCGGGGAGGAACGCGAGGTCGCCCGCTTCGGACATGGGTGAGTCTCCTCGGATATCAGTCGAAGGGGCCCGGTGGCCAGGCCATTCGGGCCCCCTTGCTTTTCCCTGCCTTACGGCCGTTGGGCGGTCCGCGCCGTTGCGGCAACCGCGACGCTGGACGCGATCAGGACCAGCACCCCAAGAATTGCCAAATAGGCGCCTGTGTTGGATGCGCCATCGAGCGCCGCGGCGTTCCCGGTAGGAGGCGCGGCGGGCGTCTGCGTCGGGGCGCTGGTCGGCTCGGCGGTAGCCGGCACGGTCGGTTCCGCGCCGCCCACGAAGGTAATGGGCGTGTACGTCTCGAACAGGGGCTGCACTGCACCGCTGCCGGCGTACGTGTAGATGCCGTAGTTCCCGTCGGCGATTGCGCCCTCGTAGTCGCGCTGGACGGTGAGCGTCGCCTCGAACGTGCCGTCCGGGTTGAGGATGACGGTGGCTTCCTCGCCGATAATGGCGCGGCCAGCCTCAGGCAGCGCCCAGATGAGGGCGCTGCCGCCCTGGCCCATCGGCGTGGTCGGCCGCGCCGAGCTCGG
>CALFYR010000040.1 GCA_937954195.1 uncultured Dehalococcoidia bacterium | reverse complement strand
GGTGCCCAGGTACACGCCCGCCATCCCTGGCGGGCCTCCATTGCGAGGGTGCTGGCTAGCGGCTGACCGCTTTCGCCACGGCTATCGCGGATTCGATGAGGAGGGCGTCGGCTTCGGGGGCGAAGGGAGTGACGCCGACTTCGTAGCCGCCTTGCTCGACGGCTTCGGGGCGGCAGAAGTAGCCGGGGTAGTCGTTCGCGTAGGACGCGATGATCGCGTCACCGCCCGGGAGGGCGCGGCGGATGTCTTCCTGGGTTTCGTAGAACACTTCGCCGGGCAGGCCGACGAGCGTGAGGCCATCGCCGAGGCGGAAGGCCTGCACCGGTTCGGTGCGGGAAGGGCCCTTGCCGCGCGTACGGGCGAGGGCGAGCTGTTCCATCCGGGCGGCGGTGACCTTCGCGGCGAGTTCGCGGCGCTGCTCCGTTGGGGCATTCGCGGCGGCCGCGTATTCCGCTTCGAGGGCTTTCAGGTGGCGTTCGAAGGTCTCGGCGTCGGGGCCGGTGCGGTAGGGTGCTTCGAACGTCCGGACTGCGGCGGCCAGCTGCCCGGTGATGAGCCGGCCGGCTTCGACCGGTTTGTCGGTGAATTCGTCCCAGCGGATGTTCGAGGCCTGGTGGTTAATGCCCAGCGGGCGCAGCTCCTGGGAAACGGCCGCCGCCTTCGCGCCGACGACCGAGCCGACGCGGTGGACGTCGCGGAAGTCCTGGCGGATCCAGGTGGGATTGATGTTGCCGCAGCAGCCATTGAGGTAGAGCGCGGTGGCGCCTTCGCCGATCACGCCTTCGATGACGCGGCACGCTTCGCCGGGGTAGTCGGCGGTGATTTCCAGGTTCTCGCCGGTGAGGGTGGTGGCGTGGCAGGAGTAGCGTGCGAGCGTGGCGATGTTACGCCGATCGGGCGTATCGGCAGCGAATACGTCGAGCCGGTGGTCGATGGGCCAATCAGGGTGGCGGCGGTTCTGGGCGATGCTCGAAAGTTCCGTCGTACCGTACTTCAGCACCCCCTCGGTGGCGTTGCGTTCCGCTACGCGGACCGCGCCGGCGATCTTGCGGGCGGTCTGCTCGACGAGTGGCGGATCGCCGCGGCCGCGCACGCCGGCCGGGCCGGCGTGGGTGTGGGTGGCCAGGATCATGACATTGGACGCTGGAATACCGGGGCGTTCGGCGATGAGTTCCTTCGCACGGTCGGCGAGGAAGTTACCGATGCCGATCAAATCGCAGACGACGATCGCGAGCCGCGTAGCGCCATCATCGAGGAAGAGCGCGCGGGCAAAGAGGGGGTCGTGAACGCCAAGGGAGACATCGGTGCGGCCGCCGTATCCATCGAGTGGTGTGCCGACGGGCGGGGTGATATCGATGGTGGACGCGCCGATGCGCATGGTGGTGCACCTCCTTTGGCCGGGGGAGTCTAGCAAGGGCGGGTGGGATGTGGGCACGGACACTCGCATGTTGCACAGCCTCGTGAGCCGTCGTAATGTAGAGATCGCTGGAACGGACGGCGCCACGAGTCGGCGTAGATCCAGCTTCCCCTTTTGTCCCACTTAGCGGACCGAGCACACCAGTCCCATTGGCGAACCGCCCACCCCTTTCCCCGGGCACACTCTGCACGCAGACGGTAGATCCCTTGCAAGACACGGAAACAACAGAAGTCATTACCCCTACGAACCACACTGATTCGGGCGAAAACGGCGCCAGCGCCGCCCCGGCCCCCCGGAAGCGCGTGACCCGCGCGAAGAAGGCGGAAACTGCCGAGGCGACCGCGGACGCGGCTCCCACGGAGGCGCCGGCGACCGAGGCCCCCTCGGCCGAAGCGAGCGCCGACCCGCCGAAGCGGGAGCGCACGTTCCGCCGTTCGCGCGCCAGCGCCGCTGCCGAAGATGGTGATGCGGCTACGGCGAGCGCCACCACGGACGCGCCCGATGCCGGCGGCTCCGATTCGGCAGGTGCTGAAGGCGGCCAGCGGGATGGCGGCCAGGCTCAGCAACGCGATCGGAATGAAGGCGGACAGCAACAGGGACGCCAGGAACGGCGCTGGGGCCGCGACCGCGGTGACCGGGGCGATGGTGGGGGGCAGCCCCAGGGGCGGCAGGAACGCCAGTGGCGCGAACGTGACCGCGACCGGAACCGGCAGGACCGCCGTGAACGCCAGCCGCGCGAGCCGCAGCCGATGAGCGAGGACGAGTACGAACGCGAGCTGCGGGCGAATGAGGGCCGCCAGATGGCCCCGCCGTTGAACATCGCGGAACTCGAGCAGAAAACGCGCGAAGACCTGATCGCCACGGCTGAAGGCATGGGCATCGAAAACGCCGGTGTGCTGCGCAAGTCGGACCTGATCTTCCGGGTGCTGCAGAGCCAGGCGGAGGCCCGCGGAAACGTGTTCTCGGGCGGATTCCTGGAAGTCAGCGACGATGGCAACTACGGGTTCCTGCGCGGCGAATCGATGCTGCCGGGCCCGCACGACATCTACGTTTCGCAGAGCCAATTGCGGAAGTTCGCGCTGCGGCCGGGCGATTACGTGACCGGCCAGGTCCGCCACCCGAAGGACAACGAGAAGTACTACGGCCTGCTGAAGGTGGAAGCGGTAAACGGGCTGGACCCGGAGGTCGCGAAGCGCCGGCCCTACTTCGAGAACCTGACAGCCATCTTCCCGAACCAGCAGCTGAAGCTGGAAACCACGCCGGACAACCTGACCCACCGGCTCATCGACCTGATTGCGCCGATTGGCCGCGGGCAGCGCGGACTCATCGTTTCGCCGCCGAAGGCCGGTAAAACGATGCTGCTGAAGAACATCGCGAACGGCATCGCGACGAACTACCCGGACGTCCACCTCATTGTGCTGCTCATTGGTGAGCGGCCGGAGGAAGTGACCGACATGCAGCGCAGCGTGCGCGGCGAAGTGGTGGCGAGCACGTTCGATGAGCCGGTTGAGGACCACACGCGGGTGGCCGAGATGGCGCTCGAACGGGCGAAGCGGCTCGTGGAGCAGGGCAAGGATGTCGTCATCCTGCTGGACTCGATCACGCGCCTGACGCGTGCCTACAACCTGGCGCTGCCGCCCAGCGGCCGGACGCTTTCCGGTGGTGTGGACCCGGTGGCCCTGTATCCGCCGAAGCGGTTGTTCGGCGCCGCGCGAAAGTGCGAAGAGGGCGGCTCGCTGACCGTGATGGCGACCTGCCTGGTCGATACCGGTTCCAGGATGGACGAAGTGGTGTTCGAGGAATTCAAGGGCACCGGCAACCTGGAGCTGCGGCTGGACCGGAAGTTGGCCGAACGGCGCTTCTACCCGGCGCTCGATGTGCAGGGCAGCAGCACGCGGCGTGAGGAACTCCTGCTCGATGAAAAGACCCTTAAGGGAGTCTGGCTCATGCGCAGGATGACAGCTATGATTTCGCAGAACTCGCCGAACCAGCTCGAAGCGACCGAACGGCTGCTCGAGCGAATCGCGAGGACCACGACGAACGAGGAGTTCCTCGCCAGCATGAAGACCGATCTCTAGGGGTAAATCCCTAGGGGTCCCGCATCCCGGTTTCGAGAGGCAACCGGGATAGCCCGTAAAGGAGAACGCGAGCAAGGTTAGGCTAGGCTCAGCCGACGCAAGAATGGTTGCTCCCAAGCTTGCGCCTGACCGGAACGCTTTATGGGTATCGAAGGAACACGCGCACGGTCTCACGCGCATGGAAAGCGCCGAGGACGTCTGACGGTACACCTCCTCATCGTCGCGATGGCGGTTGGGGCAGTGGTGTTCGCTTCGCAGTTCCCGAACTCATCCTCCGCAACCGCGACTCCTACCGTCCCCACGTACGTCTTCTCTGGCCTCGGAGGCGCCACGAGCGCGAAATCAGCCGCCTACTTCCGGCCTTCCGCTTCGACCCAAACGCTTGATTCTGTAGCCGCCCTGGCGCCGCGCAACGAAGTTGCGAACGTTCGCGCAGTTGGCGGCGTTTCTTCTATCCAGTCGCTTTCGGCGGGTGTTGCTTCGGCGGCGGCGGCTTCGGGTGAAGTTGGCGCCGGGACCCGCGCCCTCGCCGACATCATCGACCCGCGCAGCCCCGTGGCCGAATACAAGACGCAGGCGGGCGATACGTTGAGCGGCATCGCCCAGCGGTACGGGATTTCGATGGAGACGATCCTCGACAACAACCCGACGCTCGACGGCCGGTCGATCAACCTGATCCCCCGCGACCTGGTGCTCATCATCCCGCGCGATGACGGCATCCTGCACAAGGTAGCCAGCGGCGAGACCGTGGCCGACATCGTTTCGCAGTACGACAACATCACGGTGAACCGCGTGGTCGAGTTCCGCTCGAACGGCATCACGGACCCGAACAGCCTGCAGAACGGCCAGTTCGTGCTGCTGCCGGGCGCGACGTTCAAGCCGCCACCACCGCCGCCGCCGCCACCACCCGCACCGCCTTCGATTCCGAGTGGTGGTACCAACAGCGGTGCCCCGGCTCCTTCCGGTGGCGGACGTTTCCAGAACTTCCCGCTGGCCGGCTGGCATGCCATCAGCGACCCGTTCGGCACGCCGCGCGGCAGCCGATACCACACTGGTATCGACCTCGACCTGTACGGCTACGGGCCTTCGAACCTGTACTCGGTGTGCGATGGCACGGTGAGCCGGGTGGAATACCTGACCTATAGCTACGGCTACTACGTCATCGTGGACTGCGGTGATGGTTGGACGACGCTGTTCGCCCACATGAGCGAAATCCATGTGTCGCCGGGCCAGGCGGTCAGCGCCGGGTCGGTCCTGGGCCTCTCGGGCCTGACGGGCTTCACGACCGGACACCACCTGCACTTCGAGATTCGCTACAACGGCGCGTACGTGAACCCGGCGGATTACCTGGGCTTCTGAGAGCCTTCCCTAGTCGTTAGTCGTTAGTCGTTAGTCGTTAGCGGTCGCGCTGGTATGCTCGGCGTCCTTTGGGAGGGCGTGCGATGAGTGACGGCGACGATGGTGCTCGGCCGCGGCCGGGCGTGTTTGGGCTAGCGGCGGCGGTGTTCGCGCGGCGCGATGACAAGATCCTCATCCTCAAGCGTGGCGGCGGCGAGATGACGGGTGCCTGGTACCTGCCGGGCGGGACCGTGGATGAGGGTGAGACGCCTGAAATCGCGGCGGTGCGGGAACTGTGGGAAGAGGCAGGCATACGGCCGACCGGGCCGTTGAAGCTCATCGGCGTGGTGCCCATGCACGTCTACGGGCGGGATGCGGTGCAGGTGGTATACGCGGCGGACTGCGATGAGGGCGAGGTCGCCATCAGTCACGAGCACGTTGGGTTCCGGTGGATTGACCCGCGGGAGTTCCGGGACCGGTATTTCGGCGACGTGCAGCTGGCGAAGGTGGCGGAGGCGGACCCCCGCCGGCTGGCGATTGTGGCGGGCGTGCGAAAGAACCTGGACGAGTACATCGCGTGGTTGGAGCTGGAGGAGGAGCTAAAGAAGGTGCGTCCTCACCCCCCGGCCCCCTCTCCATAGTCATGGAGAGGGGGAGCGCGCAGACATTGCCGCCGCTGCGCCTTGATGCTTGGCTTGATTGAAACAGCGGGACGAGTGGGCAGAGTGGTTCTATTGCATGGTGGTGAACGGCCATACACTGGTGACCACATTTGGGGTGCTATCCCGGAGGAAACCGTGACTCAGACTGGAACCTGGGCCGTTAAGGTCGGCCTGGCGCAGATGCTTAAGGGCGGCGTGATTATGGACGTGGTGACGCCGGAACAGGCCAAGATCGCCGAGGAGGCAGGCGCCTGTTCGGTGATGGCGCTGGAGCGCGTGCCGGCCGACATTCGGCGCGATGGGGGCGTGGCCCGCATGAGCGACCCGGAGATGATCGCCGGGATTATCGACGCGGTGACTATCCCCGTGATGGCGAAGGCGCGCATCGGCCACTTCGTCGAGGCGGAGGTGCTGCAGGCGCTGGGCGTCGACTACGTGGACGAGTCGGAGGTGCTGACGCCGGCGGACGAGTCCCACCACATCGACAAGCACGCGTTCACGGTGCCGTTCGTGTGCGGTTGCCGGAACCTGGGCGAGGCGCTGCGGCGCATCGGCGAGGGCGCGGCCATGATCCGCACGAAGGGCGAAGCCGGGACGGGCGACATCGTTGAAGCCGTGCGGCACATGCGCACGGTGCAGGACGAGATTCGACGCCTGAAGAACCTTTCGGACGACGAGGTCTACACAGCCGCGAAGGAACTTGGCGCGCCGCTGGAGCTCGTGCAGCAGGTGAAGCGCGAGGGCCGGCTGCCGGTGGTGAACTTCGCCGCCGGTGGGGTGGCCACGCCGGCCGATGCGGCGCTGATGATGCGCCTCGGCGCGGACGGCGTGTTCGTCGGCTCCGGGATTTTCAAGAGCGAGAACCCGCCGGCGGTCGCGAAGGCGATCGTGGAGGCGACGACGCACTACCAGGACCCGGAGATCCTCGCTCGCGTGAGCCGTGGGCTTGGCAAGGCGATGTCGGGCGTGGCGGTTTCGAGCCTGCAGGAGAAGGAACTCCTGGCCACGCGCGGCTGGTAGTGGCCGGCGGCGCAGACCTCGCACAGCGCGTTCGGGCGCAGGGGGATTCACTCCTGCGCCTGTTGGCTTCCATGGACGATGCGGCGTGGCAGCGGCGCGGCGCACCGGACGATTGGACGCCCGCGGAGGCGGTCGGGCACATCATCGAGATGTTGCCGTACTGGTCGGCGAAGGGTGAGGCCTTCCGGCGCGACCCGGCGACGCCGTCTGGGCGCGAGCTGGACGCCCCGGACCGTTTTGCGGGGCCGGGG
>CALFYR010000039.1 GCA_937954195.1 uncultured Dehalococcoidia bacterium | reverse complement strand
CTTGGCCACGGTGTTTCGTCCTGGTTCCGAAAGGTATGGATCGAGTGTAGCGGGTTTGCCAGCAGCGAATGGCCGCCGCCTTGCCGCGCCGCGTGGAACGGTACAGCGTTAACCCGGCAATGGCACCATCCGCCCGGATAGCCAGCAGGAGGCCACGATGCTTACGCCGTTTACCACGACCGAAGAAGCCTGGAATGCGCTTGTAGAGCAGGGCGAGTGGGCCGAAGGCGACGGGTTGAACCTCTTCGAACACGGGCTGCAAACGGCCGAAGGTCTCGAAGCCGCGGGCGCAGCCACGGAGGTGATCGTCGCCGGCTTGCTACACGACCTTGGTGACGGCCGCGTGAGCAGCGCCGCCTATGCTCCGTGGGCGGCTGACCTCGTCCGTCCGCTCTTCGGCGAACGCGTCGCATGGTTGATTGCGGCGCACGCCGAGGCAAAGCGGTACATCGTCTCTACTGACCCGGCGTACCACGCCACGCTTTCGCCGGTCTCGCAGCGGACGCTTATCGAGCAGGGAGGGATGATGACCGAGGACGAAGTGCGGGAGTTCGAAGAGCATCCGTGGGCAAAGGAGGCCGTCCTGCTTCGCCAATGCGACGACGGCGGTAAGCGCCGTGACTATCAGGTGCCGAACCGTGAGCGTTTCCGGGCCATGCTGGACATAGTGGCAGTCGGCGCGGCCAACAGCTCGTGACCTTCGCCCGCGTGTAATCCGGTCCCGCAATCCCCCGCGATTTACACGGCGATGCGGATCGCTCGCGCGCGAGCCAGTAGAGTCACGCCATGACGACCCTGTTCGAACCCGGTACGGCCGTGCTCATGCGTCATGTGCGGCAGGGCTTCCACAACTGGTGCGCGCCGATGCGCGTGGTCGAAGACCGTGGGGACTTCGTGGCGCTGTATCTGCATTCCGGGAGCACATTTGCCCGCATGGTGCAGCCCGATGGACAACCGGGCCGCGATTTCACCAGGGCGACCGGCACTGCCGACACGACCTGGGTACAGCACCACGCGCTTCACCTGGTGCGCTTCGGCGATGAACACGCGACCGTCGTGTTCTGGAACGACACGACGTGGGAGTTCCGGGGCTGGTATCTGAACTTCCAGGAGCCGCTGCGAAGGTTCGAACGCGGGTTCGAAAGCATGGACCTCACGCTGGACGCGATCGTCTGGCCGGATCTCACGGGGTGGCGCTGGAAGGACGAGGATGAGTTTGTGGACTACGGCATCGCCGGCGGCTGGTACACGCGCGAACAGCTCACGCACCTGAAGGCGTACGGGGAGCGTGTGGTCGCGCAGGCGCTGGCGGGCGGGCCGCCGTTCGCGGATGGATGGGAGCACTGGCGCCCGCCGGCGGAATGGGGGCCGTTGGAGCTGCCGGGGGATTGGCGCGAGTAGGCGGTGGTAGTATGTGTCCCATGGGCACAGCACTTTCAGTGACTATCCCCGAACAGCTGGCCGAGATGCTCTTGGCGTTCGAAGCGCGCGAGGGACTGGACGCGGATGCGGTCGTCAGTATGGCGCTCGAGCAGTTCTTCGCCACGGACACCAACGCCTCCGGTTTTGCGGCTGCTTCCGAGACGGCGTTTCGCCGCATCTGGGACAACGAATCCGACGCCATCTATGACCGGTGGAAGGAACTCTATGGCGTTCGAGCGGGGTGACGTTGTCCTGCTGCCGTTCCCGTTCACCGACCAATCAACGGCGAAAGTGCGTCCTGCCAACGTTGTGAGTTCTACCCCTTACATGCGGAGCGAGCCCGACATCATCGTGGCCGGCGTCACCTCAAGGATGACTCAGGAGGTGAGCCAGTTCGATT
>CALFYR010000038.1 GCA_937954195.1 uncultured Dehalococcoidia bacterium | reverse complement strand
GCACCGCTTCAGCGAGCACCTCGACGTACCGCCGTACGTCTGCTACTCGCCGCAGCAGGCCGCGGCCGAAATCAACGATACCATCCATCGACTGGAACTCATCATCAGCCGCAAGGAGCCGCACTACGACCTCGACAAGTGCCGGCAGGAGATCGATGAACTCCGCCGCACGACGCCCGAGGCGCGCTACTACGATCGGCTGAAGCTCTACGATCGCTTCAACGACCAGGGCGAGCCGTTATCGACATACAACCCGGAGAGCAAATGGGACTGGTACGTCATCGGCGGCCGCTGGGACGGATGGATCAACAACATCGAGACCGGCAGCGAGCGCATCGAGGACAACATGGTGGCGACGACCAACGAAGCCATCGAGCGGGGCAAGATACCGCACGCCATCGTCACACCCGACGGCGCGTGGCATGAGCGCGGCCAGATGGGCTGGTGGGCAATCCTATTGACCGAGAACGAAAACTGGGACGACCAGGCCCGCGCCCTCTTCGAGTGCCATCCCGATTGCCGGGTGGTTATCGCCGATGCTCACATTTAGCGAGGCCGACATGACCATCAACCCTTTCTATTCCCGTCGAAATCCGGCAACACCGCCGCGATTCGTCATGCCACGCTATGCAAAACTGCCGCTTGCTCCCGTCAATCGTAGCCCGGTGCCCCGGCTCACCAGCCTGTACCACTTCGACCGCGCCGGCGAATACGGCGACCGCGGCTATCCCGGCAACTGCGGCGGCAACCTGATCCGGGATTTGCTGCTCTACTTCCGGCCGCGAAACGTCTTCGACCCGATGTCCGGCAGCGGAACCTGCCGCGACGTGTGCCGCAAGCTGGAAATCCCCTGCGATTCCAGGGACATACACGACGGCTTCGATGCCGCCGATCCGGCACAACTTCCGGCCGAGCAATTCGACTTCGTGTGGATTCATCCGCCGTACTGGCGGCAGAAGCTCTACGCTGCCGATTCGCGCGACCTGTCGCGCACGCCGACGCTCGATGCATTCCTCAAACGCTACACGGCGGTCATCGCCAACTGCGCCAAGGCATTGACGCCCAACGGAAAACTCGCCGTCTTGATGGGCGACTACTGCGACCGCGAGGCCGGATTCGTACCCCTCGTCTATCACACGAAACGGCTTGCCTTCGACGCGGGCTTGAGGCAGTGTTGCACCGACATCATCCGCTTCAGCCACGGGGCGTCGAGCAGCCGCAAGGTGTACCGGTCATCCTTCATCCCCGGTCTGCATGACGTGTGCATGGTGTTTCAGAAAGGAGGTGATCTATGACCAACGCCGAGGAATGTCCGTCCCAACGCCCATATCCTCCCAGCACCCGCGAACGCATTGATCGTCTCCGCAATTCCGAAAGACTGATCTTCGAGCAGGTTCTTAACGCCATGCAGGACGCCGAGGAAATGTGGGGGTCCGTCGGCCAGGGGTACCTCGACTTGATGCAGGCCATTATCGACGAGGCTTCCTGTCGCCAGCAGACCTATGCCGAGAGACTCGCCGAAGAAGCTGACGAGGCATGACCGGACAATCATCCCGGCTGCAACGGCCGCGCCAGGCGTTACCGCGCCTGTCACGTCCCTTGCCCTTGAAATGCAATGAGAATCCCTCCGGCTCGGAGCCTGACCGGCAGATGGGTGCGGCGAAGGCGTGACCAGCGCCTCGCCTCGCGGCCGGTCGCGTCGGGTCCCAGCCGCCGGTGAGAACCCGACGGCGACGGCCTTATACGGCAGTCAATTCAACCGCAAGCTATGTTCCGAAACGTAACGACACCCGGCAATCCCTGCCTACCAACCGCCTGAAACTTCGCGCGAATCGAACCTGTTTCCAAGCCCCTAGAATCGTGGTACACGAAATAGCACGCAACGAAAGAGTGCTGTCAGACATCTCCCCTTAGCGCTGCTAAGGACAAGTTTCACCGTGAAAGCCTGCATGAAAGCATGTCAGCTTGCAATCATGCAAGCATGACAGAAGGAATGACGGCAGGCGTGCATGACGGATGGAAAGAAAGCCAGCTTTCCTGCTGGCCGGTATGCAAGCATGGTTGCCAACATGCCTGATAGCCTGACCTCAATCATGACAGCCTGCTTGCAGGAATGAGTGATTGCATGCTGTCTGTAAATTGTGCTTGCCAGCCTGCATGAAATCATGCTATCCATCTTTCATGATTATCGTCGTAGCGAATTCCAAGGGAGGTGTCGGCAAATCGACGCTGTCCGTGCATCTGGCAGCATGGCTCCATGAACAGGGCCACAAGGTGGCGCTCGCCGACTGCGACACGCAGCAGTCATCCTCCGAATGGATACGCGAAGCGATCCCGGAGATCAAAGCCGTCCGCCTCGACAACCCCGATATCATCTTGAATGAACTCCCGATTCTGGCCCAGGACGCCGACTACGTCGTGGCCGACGGACCGGGCAGCCAGACCGAGACCAGCCGCGCGCTGCTCTTGCGCGGCGACCTTGCGATTGTTCCCTGCAAAGCCAGCATGTTAGAGGTCCGCGCGCTGGCCAAGGCGACCGAGGTCCTGCGGCAGGCCCAGGACATCCGCGGCGGAAT
>CALFYR010000037.1 GCA_937954195.1 uncultured Dehalococcoidia bacterium | reverse complement strand
GGGCCCATAAGAAGCGCAACCACCTCGATTTCCTCCTCTGGCAGGTCGTCGATCCGGGCGATCCGAGCTGGGATAGCCCTTGGGGTCCTGGGCGGCCGGGCTGGAGCATCGAATGCACCGCCATGTCGGTGAAGCACCTCGGCCCGCAGATTGATATCCACGGCGGCGGCCGGGACCTGACCTATCCACACCATGAAAACGAGATAGCCCAGGCGGAGGCTGCCTATGGGTTGGAGCCGTTCTGTGGGTGGTGGCTACATAACGGGATGCTTGAGCTCGACGGCGTCAAAATGAGCAAGTCCCTCGGCAACCTCGTCCTCGCGCGGGTGCTGATGGAAACCTACGAGCCGGATCACCTTCGGTTGTATTTGTTGAGCCACCATCTGCGGATGGATGCCAATTACACCGATGCAGCGCTTCCAGCGCTTCGCGAACGCTACGAACGGCTCAAGTCGGCCGCCGCAGCTGCTTCCGGCGAACCATCGGAGGCCGTCGTTCGCGGGTTCCGTGAGGCTATGGACGACGACTTCAACGTTCCCGGTGCGTTGGCTCTCCTGGAACGCGCGAGCGTGGAAGGGGAGACCGCTGCCGTCCGCGAATGCCTGGCCGTGCTGGGCTTCGGTTTTGCCGGCGCCCGCGGCCCGGCGAACGGCGACATCAATCCTTAGCTGCCGCTCCGATCACGCCTCGGCGTCGCAAGTCGGCAATCTCCTCGACCGTGAGCCCGAGATTGGCCAGGACTTCATCCGTGTGTTCGCCGAGTTCCGGGGCGGGTGAACCCGGCTCGCCGGGCGTTTCACTGAGTTCGATATGCAGCCCGACGATGCACTGCCGGCCGAACTTCGGGTGGTCGATCTCGGTGAGGTAGCCATTCGCGGCGGGCTGCGGGTCCTCGGCCATTGCGGCGTAGTCGTTCACGACAGAAGCGGGGACATCTTCGGCCCGCAGCCGTTCGAGCCAGTGCTCCGCCGTGTTCGATGCGAATGCCGCTTCCATCAACTCCTGGAGCTCTTTGCGGTTCAGGAACCGAGGGTAACCTCGCGCGAATCGTTCGTCCTCGATGAGGTGGTCCAGGCCCAGCGCCCTGGCTGTTCGTGGCCAGAACTTCTGGTCGATGCCGACGATCATCACCCACCGGCCGTCCGAGCACTCGTAGTGGCCGACGGTTGGAGACGCACGGAATTCCCGTTTTCGCTCCTCGCCGAAGTGGAGGTAGTGGAGAATTTCCGGCGCCTGGAGGGCAAGTTGGGTGCCAAGCAGCGAGACCTCCACCTTCTGGCCAATACCCGTGCGTTCTCGAACGAAGAGCGCCGTCATGATGCCAAGCGCCAGGTTCATGCCGCCCGACTGGTCCGCGATGCCCGGGTAGGGGATTTCCGGCCGGGAGCCGGGGCCTCCGCCGGAATGCTGTGCGAAACCGCTGAAAGCCTGGGATATCTGGTCGAACGAAGGGTAGGTTGCCATCGGACCCTTCGTCCCCCAGCCGGTCGCCTGGGCGTAGATGACCCGTGGATTCCGTTCGCGAAACGCTTCGTACGAAAGGCCCCATTTCTCCATGGTCCCCGGCCGGAAATTCTCCACGACGACATCGGCGTCATCGCCGAGGCGCAGAGCAAGATCCCGGCCTTCGGGGGTTCGCAGGTCGATGCACACCGATTGCTTGCCGCGGTCGAGCGATTCGAAGAAGGCCGTGAAGCCGTCAGGTTCGCGCCACATGCGCCGGCCGAAATCGCCGTTCGGTTCCTCCACCTTGATTACGCTCGCGCCGAAGTCCCCGAGAATGACCGTTGCGAAGGGGCCCTGCTGGTAGCGTGTGAAGTCGAGAACGCGGATACCTTCGAGCGGTTTAGCCATGCCGCGGAGTCTACTCCGAATCCGTTCGAAATCGGGTGGCGGGCCCTGCTTAGCAGTCACTCAGTTGTCACCATTGTCACTTTTCTTTGCCACCCGGAAGGCCGTACCGCGTCTGTCGGGCCGGCTCGCGCCTGCCGTTGAATTCGGTAGAGGCCCGGGCACGGGGGTCGCCAAGGCCTCGCAGGCCGTTCACCAAAGTGGTCGCCGGAAGCTCGGCACGCATGAATTGACACCTTTTCGCAACGATTAGGGATGTCACCGCTGTCAAGCACGCTGGAATCGACCGATAGATAAGGTGATATGGGTCCAGCTTCGCCCAACCGCAAACGTGAAGACTTCCTGATCGCCGGCGTGTTCACCATCGGCACGGTGCTGTTCACGCTCGCGTTCCTGATGGAACGAGTCACCGACCCGTTCACGCTGGCCTGCATTGTCACCCTGACCGCGTTGAGCGAGGCGCTGGCCGTCCGGCTCTACTTTGACGGCCGGGTTTCGATCAGCTTCGTTGGGACGCTCCTCGCCGCGCTCCTGTTCGGACCTATCGGCGGCGTGCTCGCCGGGGCGTCGGTTGCGATGACTGGCTACTTCACGGCGAATCACAGCAGCCGCAAGCTCGTGTTTAACTTCGGGCACCAGGTTACCGCCGCGTTCGCAGCTGGCGCGTTGTTGAGCGCGCTTGGCCTTACCGGCGGCGAAGCCGCGGCGGATCAGCCCGTGCTCGCCCTCCTCGGCGGTGCTGCCGCCGGCCTCGTGCTCTTCGCGGTTCAGTCGTGCGCGGTCTCGGTCATCATCGCCCTCACCTCTGGCAAGAACGTGGCCCAGAGCTACCAGGACAACTTCGCATGGCTTCTTCCTCACTACCTGGTCCTCGGACTTGTCGGCGGCGGACTGGCAGTGATTCACGGCCACTTCGGTATCGCCGCTATCCTGGTGTTCGCTTTGCCACTGCTTCTTTCCCGGTACTCGATCGCCCAGTTCGTCGAACGGACCCGCGAGAACGTCATGCGCCTCGAGCGCTCCAATGAGCAGCTCCAGCGCGCCTACGTTGAGATTCGGGACATGTCGGACGAGCTGCGGGACGCCTACACGGGTACCCTCGAATCTCTTGTGACGGCCCTCGATGTGCGAGACCAGGAGACCCGCGGGCACTCGGTTCGCGTGGCCCATCACTCGGTCGATATTGCGCAGATGCTCGGCATCAAGGACGACGAGGAGCTGCTGACCTTCTACCGCGGCGCCCTGATGCACGACGTCGGCAAGATCGGTGTCCCGGATGCCATCCTGTTGAAGCCGGCGAAGCTGACCGAGGAAGAGTGGGAGTTCATGCGCCGTCACCCCGCGTTGGGGTACCGCATCCTCGCGCAGGTTCCATATCTGCGCCCCGCCGCAAAGATCGTGCTCGCCCATCATGAGCGCTGGGACGGCGACGGGTACCCCCGAAAGCTCAAGGGCGAAGAGATACCGCTCGGGGCACGCATCTTCGCGATCTGCGACACCTACGACGCCATCATCTCGGACCGACCGTACCGTAAAGGACAGTCGCCGGATGCCGCGCTAACTGAGATACTGCGTTGTGCGGGCACGCAGTTCGATCCAAAGGTTGTCGAGGCCTTCGAAGCAGCGTTCCCACGGTGGCGGGAGGAAGACCAGACGGCTAATCGGCCGCCGCTCTACCTTCCTGCCTGGAGGCAGGACAAAGATGCGCCAGGAAGAGCGGCGAGCTAGGACTCGCGCCGCACTCCTTCGTTCTGCGCAGGCGGCGATTGCCGCCCGCGGATACGAAGGTGCGTCAATCGATGCGATTGCTACTTCCGTCGGCCTTTCCAAGGGGGCCGTCTATGCGCATTTCCCGAACAAGCTTGAACTCTACCTGGGCGTCGTGACCGCTGCCCTCGACCAGGCGGACCACCGCATAGAACGGGTCGCTACCTCGCTGCGGGCCGGAAAGAATCCGATCGAAGCTTCTGCCGCGTACTTCGGGCTCGCGGGCGATGGAGAGCACGCGTCGATCACCGCCGACCTGTGGCGCGTGGCCGGCGACGAACCCGCCGTACGCCATGAGCTCGACCGCTACCTCGAGCGGCGCAGCGTCACGCTGAGTCACGCGGCCATCGACCGGGGCGCCACACCGGCCGAAGCCATGGAACTGGCGGCCACAACGGGCCGGCTGATCGACGCGGAAATGCTGTATCGCCGCTTAGGTGAGGCTTCCGCGGTCGCCGTCGGTTCCTGAAAGCAGCAGGATTTGGGCATAGAGAAAGCGGGCCTTGCGGCCCGCTTTCCCGTTTGGTTCTGCTCCGATTACCAGCTGATGGAGAGAGCAGGAACAGCCGTCGAAACGACCGCCACTGCCGCCAGCGCGCCGAGAACCAGGAGCGTCCGGAGCCTTGCCATAAGGCACCTCCCGCTTTTTCACCGGCCGAGAAATCCCGACCAGCCGGTATGTAATACCCTCCGTGACTAAACGGTGTCAAGACAGTAGACGAACGGAGTTCGGGTCCTAGATTCGAGTGTGAATGTAAAAAGTGCGTGGTAAACGCCTAATGGGCGCCCGGGGCTTCCTTGCGGTGAATGCTGAGACCGAGCTGCAATTCTTCAATTAGTGCTTCGGCTAGCTCCCGATCGTCCACGTCCGGCATTCCCCCGCGCCACGCATTGAGCGCGACCTCGGCGATGCGGTTGGCGCCGAGCGTACGCTCCGCCTCCGCGAGGTCTTCCGCTCGCGCCGATTGGTGGAGGATGATTCGTTCGCGCAGGATTTCCCGGATTTTCTCATCTGCCGCGGACTTGGCCTCGGCTTCCGACAGGGGAGGCAGGCGACGCGCCTTTAGGGCTCGGGCGCGGTCGGCGACCGGGTCATCATCCCGGTACATGAAGTCGTCCTCATGCAGCCAGCGGCGGAACATCTCTCGGTCCAGTGAGCCGGCAAAGAGGGTTTCCGGATAGTTCCGGAAGTGCTGCCGCAAACGCGGATGTCGGAGCAGGATCGCGAGGAGAATCTCCTCCTGGGTAACCGGTGCGACGACCTGTGAGGGTGGCCGCGGCCCGCCAGGCGCTGCCCTGAGGGCGCCTCGAATTCGCTCAAGCACCGCCTCCTCGCTGATACCGAGGTGACGGGCGACGCGCTGCACGTACATGGCCCGTTCCACCGGATCGCGTACCGCGACAAGCACCGGGCGTACCTTGTCCACGATCTGGCGAGCCTCCAGAGGCGACTCCGGGATCCCCTTGCCCATGATCCGTTGTATGAGGAATTCGGCGAACGGTGAGGCCGATTCGATCGCGCTCTTCCACGTCCCTGGAGCCTCTCGCGCGATTTCGTCCGGGTCTTTGCCGGGGGGAAGCGGCGCGACCCGGAGGTCGATATCCGAGGTGCCGGCCAGCGCATCAGCCGAGCGGGCCGCCTGCGCCATCTGGTCGGGCGTCGTGAAGCCCAGGAAGAGGCCACCAGCGCGTTCTGCCGCTGCCATGCCCGCGGCGTCCGGGTCCATGGCGAGGACGATCTTGCGCGCGTAGCGCCTGAGCAGTTGCGCGTGGCTCTCGGTGAGCGAGGTGCCCATTGTGGCGACGACGTTCGCAAATCCGGCCTGCCATGGACCGATCACATCCATGTAGCCTTCGACGACGACCACCACGCCGCTCTGACGGATAGCCTCGGCAGCGTGGTCAAGCCCGAAGAGCGTCCGGCCCTTGTCGAAGATCTCCGTCTGCGGGGAGTTCAGGTACTTCGGCTGTTCGTTTCCCAGCCCGCGTCCTCCCATCGCGACGAATTCGCCCCGCTCGTTCGCAATCGGGACGATGACCCGGCCCCGAAAGCGGTCGTAGGGCTCGCGGTCGTTCTCCGGCTCAACAAGCAGGCCAGCGGCCAGCAGGTCCGCGTCGTCATACCCTCGCCCGCCAAGCACATTGCGGAGGCCGCGCCAGTCATCAGGCGCCCACCCGAGTTTCCAGTCCGCGATCGTGATTTCGGTGATCCCGCGCTTTTCGGTGAGGTACTCGCGAGCTGCTGCGCCGGCGTCATCGGCCAGGCAACGCTGGTAGTAGTCCACGGCCGCCGACATGATCGCTGTGAGGCGCTCGTGCCGGCCGCGCCGCCGGGAATCCTCCGGAGAAAGCTGGACGCCAGCCTCCGCGGCGAGCATCCGCAGCGCGGTCCGGAAATCAACGTTCTCTCGCTTCTGTACGAACGAGAAGAGGTCGCCTCCTTCGCCACACGTCCCGAAACATCGCCAGTTCCCCTTTTCGGCGAACACGTAGAAGGAGGGCGTCTTCTCCGTGTGGAACGGACACAGGCCCTTGAAACTCCGGCCAGACTTCTGGAGCCGGGTAAACCGTCCGACGTACTCCACGAGGTCGATCTGCCGCTTGATGGTCTCGATGGGGTCCATGCACCGTGATAGTAGCCGCGGCCCGCGACATGAGGTGACGCGCTTTGGCACATCCGCCCGGTCTGAACCGAAGGCGCCCGATTATTGTCGGCTAGGGCAATGTGAACGGCGCGCTGGCGACGACCTGTCCGCCGATGACTACCTCGGCGACTGCATTCCCCTGGCCTGCTGGCCGAGCGATGCTGAAGTTCGCCGTCTGGCCATTCGCGAGAGCCACCGTCTGGGCCTGGGAGTTGATGGACCCGCCGAACACGACCCGTACCGTCACGCTTGTCGATTCGAGTGCGCCGCCCGTGTTCTGGATCGTCACGTTCACGGTCGAAGCATCGACCACGGGTTGCTGAATGATGATATTCGGCGACTCCTCTGGCGGCAGCAGGACAAACGTGGCG
>CALFYR010000036.1 GCA_937954195.1 uncultured Dehalococcoidia bacterium | reverse complement strand
GGCGTGATGGTCGCTTTCGCCATCCTGGCGGCGCTCATCGGCGCTATGGTCGCCTCCGCGACAACCTCAGTAATCGTCGAGCGCGTTGCCTACCGGCCGCTTCGTAACGCGCCTCGCCTGGCGCCGCTTATCAGCGCTATCGGCGTCAGCATTTTCCTGCAGTCTGTGTTCATCGACCAGACGAACGGCCGCGCGCAGTTCTACCCGCGCATCTTTCCCCAGGGCCAGTTCAAGGCAGGCCCGTTCGATATCACCTACATCCAGGTGTTCCTGATCGCCAGTTCCGTCGTGATGATGCTGTTCCTTTTCTTCATCATCCAGAGGACGAGGCTCGGCCGCGCCATTCGAGCCGTGGCCGAAAATCCGACGAACGCCTCGCTCATGGGCGTCGACGTAAACCGCACGATCATGATGGTGTTCATCCTCGGCGCGGCCATGGCCGCCGTCGCCGGCGTGCTCTACGGGCTCTTCTTCCAGTCGATTCGGGGGTCGATGGGCTTCCTGCCTGGAATCAAGGCGTTCACCGCGGCCGTGCTCGGCGGTATCGGGAGCATCCCCGGGGCGGTGATCGGCGGCTACACGCTCGGTCTGGCCGAAACGGTCGGGCGCGAGTTACTCAACGAGCTCCCCGGCGTGAACCTGGGCAACCAGTGGCGCGACGTGATCGCGTTTACGCTCCTGGTGACCATCCTGCTGTTCCGGCCGACCGGTATCTTCGCGGAGAGGGCTACCAAACGTGCCTGACTTCGCCGCCCTCTCCGATTCGCCGGTTCTCGCGAAGCTCCACCCCTGGCGCTGGATTACCTTCGCGGCCATCCTGCTCACCTTCCCACTGTTCCTCTCGGATCCATGGCTTCAGATGCTGGTCTTTGTTGGCATCTTCGTGGTGCTCGGGCTCGGCCTGAACATCGTGGTCGGCTTCGCGGGTCTTCTCGACCTCGGATACGTCGCGTTCTTCGCCGCCGGGGCCTACACGATGGGCATCCTGGCGGCGCCGGGTTCGCCCCACGAAATCGGACTCAGCTTCTGGCTGGTACTGCCGCTCGGCATGCTGATCGCCGCTTCCTTCGGGCTCCTGCTGGGGCTGCCCGTGCTTCCCTTGCGCGGCGACTACCTGGCAATCGTGACGCTGGGGTTTGGCGAGATCATCCGCCTCTTCCTCGTCAACCGCGAAGACCTGACCAAAGGGTCCCAGGGCCTTTCCGGTATCCCGCGTCCTGAAATCGGCGACTTCACCATCCGCGCTTTCGACCACTGGTTCTACTTCATCCTCGCGACGGCGTTGCTGGTTGGCTTCGTGGCGTCCCGCCTGCGCGAATCCCGCATTGGCCGCGCATGGGAAGCCATCCGCGAGGATGAGGACGTGGCCGCCGCAATGGGCGTGAATACCGTGAAGTACAAGTTGCTCGCCTTTGCCACTGGCGCGGCAATCGGGGGCTTTGGCGGCGTGTTCTACGCCTCGTTCATCGGCTTCATCAGCCCCGCGTCGTTCTCCCTCCAGGTCAGCATCGACGTGATTGCCATCGTGATCATCGGTGGCATGGGCAGCACACCAGGAGTGATCGTCGGCTCGCTGATCCTGATCGGCCTGCCGCGCATTCTGCAGTTCCAGGAGACCGCGGACTTCCTCGGGAACTTCGAATGGCTTCGGTCCGCATTCAACGGCGTCCTGGCCGGAATGGACGCGATCGTGCCGTTCACCATTGGGCGCTTCCCTCCGGCAAGCGAGTGGGGCGCATCACTCGCGGACGACACGCGGTTCATCATTTTCGGTGCGGCGCTGGTCGCCATCATGGTCCTTCGACCCTCCGGCCTGTTCCCCTCGCGACGCCGAACGCTGGAATTCCAGGACGAGTCCGCCCCCGCTCGCGGCGAGGGGGCTGCCTGATGCCCGCCAAGCGCCTGCGCGTCGTAGGAATGGGAATGCAGTTCGAGGGACTGGCCGCTCTTTCGGACGTCTCCATCGATGTGGAGGCGGGTTCGATTCATGGGCTCATCGGCCCAAATGGCGCCGGCAAGACCACATTCTTTAACTGCCTCACCGGGTTCTATCGGCCGACCTCGGGCGAGGTCTGGCTCGACGATGACCGAATCGACGGATTGGCTCCCCACACCATTTCTTCGCTGGGCATCTCCCGGACGTTCCAGAACATTCGCCTCTTCGCGAACATGACAGCAATCGAAAACGTCCTTGTGGGGCTGCATAGCCATATCGCGGTGGGTGGCTCCGAAGTGCTCGACGTCCGGCGCCGCACCCGGCCCGCGGCAATTGAGAACATCTTCACCCTGCGGAAGTTCCCGCGCGCGCTCGTCAATGGCGTGGTCGAGGTGAGCGGTGCGGTTGGCCGCCCCCCGCGGGTGCGGCGGGCCGAATCGCAGGCGATCGCACAGGCGAGGATGCTCCTGGTAGCCGTGGGCCTCGGCGGGCGTGAGAACGAGCTCGCGCGCAATCTCCCCTACGGCGATCAGCGGCGTCTCGAACTCGCGCGAGCACTCGGTACGGCGCCAGGCATGCTCCTCCTGGATGAGCCCACCGCGGGGATGAACCCCCAGGAGAGCGCGTCGATGGTCGGGCTGATCCGGCAGATCAGGGACGACTTCAACACAACCATCATCCTCATCGAACACCAGATGCGCGTCGTGATGGGCGTATGCGAACGAATCTCGGTGCTTGACTACGGCCGCAAGCTTGCGGAAGGGCTGCCCGCCGAAATCCAGCGCGACCAGCGGGTCATCGAAGCGTACCTCGGCACCCGGGCCATCAAAGGAGGTGGCGACCATGCCGCTCCTTGAGGTGCAGGGCCTGAAGGCCGGGTATGGCGTCATCACCGCCGTGAAGGGAATCGACCTTCATGTAGATGAAGGAGAGATCGTCACGCTCATCGGCTCGAATGGCGCTGGCAAATCGACGACGTTGCGCGCTCTCTCAGGGATTATTCGGCCGACCGCGGGAACACTGACCTTTCGCAGGAACCGGGTCGAGCGCATGCCGGCACACAAGATCGTCAAGCTCGGCATGTCTCACGTCCCGGAGGGCCGAGGCGTATTCCATACCCTCTCGGTCTACGAAAACCTGCTCATGGGCGCATATCAACGTTCGGACGGTGGCCTGCAGGAGGACCTCGACCGTGTATTCACGCTGT
>CALFYR010000035.1 GCA_937954195.1 uncultured Dehalococcoidia bacterium | reverse complement strand
GCGATGCCGTGCATGGTGACCCCGCGCCGGACGTTGAGCCCGAGCGACGCGATCTTCCGCTCCTCCACCCACACGCCGCGGCCGCGATCCGAGCGGGCGCCGCGAATGCCCCAGTCGGCCAGGACTCCGGTCACCGTCTCCTCGAGCCCCGACACGTAATCGAGCACGCCGATGTCCCAGGCCTTCAGGTCGATGACCGCGTAGGCGACGAGTTGGCCCGGCCCGTGGTAGGTGATGTCGCCGCCACGCTCCGTTTGGACCACTTCGATGCCGTACTGCGCGACCATCGCCGGTTCGACTCGCAAGTTCGGCTCAGGGTGGCTACGGCCGAGCGTGAACACCGGCCGGTGTTCGGTCAGCAGGAGCGTATCAACGCCCCCGCCATCGCGCCGGGAAGCCTGGAGCCGCTGCTGAAGGCGGTGCACCTCTTCGTAACTGGTAGTGCCCAGGTCGTAGGTCGCGATTTCGCGCTGGAGCGATTCGAGTGCTTTCTTCATGCGAACAACCCGTACGGCTCTTCCACGAGCGAACGGATGCGGGCGAGGATGCGGCCCGCATCGGTCTCGGCGAGGACCGAGCTATCGAAGCTCATGGTTAGGGTAACGGTTCCGCCGGCGGGTGCGCCCATCCCGAGCGCCAGCGCCATACCCGCGGGCAGCCGCGGCTGGACGCTTTCGATGCCCAGTGGCGCCAGCGAAACGAGGACCCAGGCCGCCCGCTCGAACGTCTCGTCGCCGCCGGCTTCGCGCGCGGCTGCCAGTTCGCGGATGCCGTGGCCGAGCGGATCGGAAATCGCGACAGACGTTTCGCTCTCCAGGTCACCGATGACGAGCCCGGCCGGGCTTGAATCGAGGCGGCGCTCGTCCAGCGCCCTCGCCGTCGCCATCAGGACCATGTCCTCCAGCTGTGGCGCCGCGCCGAACCCGCGCCATTCACGGGCGAACACCTCGCGCGCCCGGATCACCTGGGTCGCGTCGGCACGGACCTGCACCATCAGCACCTGGGCGGAAATGGCTGCTTCGGCGGCGATGCGCGCGAAGCGGTCATTGGGTTCGAACAGGTCGTCGTCATCCATATCGTCCGTTGACGGCTCGTACGTTGCTTCGAACTCGGCGTCGGCCTCGGCGAAGCTGCCGCGGCGCGGTCGGTGCTCCTCGTCGTCCCAGAGCGGAAGCCCGGGGATGCTGGCGCCGGGTTCGGCGAGTGGTTCGGCGGGGTTCGGGTCCTCAAACAGTGCGGAATCGAACTCGGCGGAATCGCCGGGCACGCCTCCCCAGCTCTCAGGGTGGTCCTGACGGTCACTAGCGCGGCGACGGAATCGGACGACAATCGGCTCGCCGGGCGCCATGGGCACGTCATGCGTCGCTTCGGGCACCGAGTCCGGTTCCGGTTCGAACACTGGCTCTTCGTCGGCAGCGGCTGGTTCGTCGAACGCTCCTGCCTCAACAGGGGCCTCGGCCAGTTCTGCGGCAACGAACGTTTCCTCGGAAGGCATGGACTCGCCTGGCGCGAGGAGCACCGCGAGTACCGTCCCCGGGCGTTCGATGCTGCCGGCGGGTCGCCGGTGGCGGAGGACCCCCGGGGCTTCCGCCTCGACCTCGACGGCGACGAAGTCGCATTCGACGCGGCATACGACTTCGCCGATATCGACCTTTGCGCCGTCGGGGCGGTACCACTCGGCGACGACACCGCCGGCCATCTCTCGGCCAAGCTGCGGGACAGCAACAACTGCGGGCACTCGCGGACCTCCCCGGAACGATGCGCTCTCCCTAGATGAACGGCAGGAAGGGGCGGGTTCGGCAGAGTTGCGAGTTCCGAGTTCCGAGTTGCGAGTGAGGATGGCTACCTGCGTTCGAGTGATTCCGCGATGGCGATGAGTTCGTCGTGGGTCAGGTCCGGGGAGGTGAGTTCGACCTGCACGCCATCCTCCCAGAAGGCGAGCGTGTTCCCGCTGCCATTGTTGTTAAGCCGGCCGGTCCCGCCGCGGACTGGCGCGTCCAGGCCAACCCCGAGGCTATGCCCTTCGTCGTAGTCCTGGCGAATCGTGAGCGTGCGTTCGCCGCTCAACATCCGGAGGAGTACCTCGGCATCCTCGACACCTGTGAACCGAAATGTTGCGCTGTGTGGTTCCCATCCATCGATAGCGGGCCAGAACATCCCCGGCGGCAAGTCGGCTTTCGCGGGGTTGGACTGGGCCCACGCCATCCCCGTTAGCTCCGTATACCTCTGGTAATCCCTATCTGCGGGCGTCACTTCGCGATAGACCCCGTGGTCTGGCGCGAAGAGATCGGGCGAGTGCGTGGTGTCGAGCCGAAGTTCGGTGACCTCAACAGTAACCCTGGGTTCGTCTCCCTCGTGAGCC